>NZ_JBWZET010000149.1:0-25161 GCF_056722145.1 Rhizomicrobium sp.
CGAGCAGGGTGTAGAGCGCCAGATGCTGCGCCGCATGGCCCGATCCGACCGCCAACGCCGCGACGCCGCCTTCGAGCGCCGCCGCGCGCTGTTCGAGCACATCGTTGGTCGGGTTCATGATGCGCGACTAGATGTTGCCGAATTCCTTGAGCCCGAACAGGTTGGCGGCGTGATCGGTGTTGTCGAACACATAGGATGTCGTCTGGTAGATCGGCGTCGCGCGGGCGTGGGTGGTGGGATCGGGCTTGGCGCCTGCATGAATGCTTCGTGTTGCAAAACCGGGTTCGGCCACTTTTAAGGCTCCTTCGTTCGATGACTGCGTTGATGCTTCGGCGGGCGGGGCGGATCTCAGGTCATTGCCGCCCTTCCCTCTCTTCGATTTGTTGAAAAACCATACCATTGTCGGTGCCCCCGCGCGCGGACTTTAGAACCGGATCCCGACGCCGGTGCCGATCAGCCAGGGATTGATGTTCACCTTGGCGGTGACGGGCGCGCCACTGAACGAGGCGCTGGTCGACAGCCACAGCCGCTTGACGTCGATGTTGAAGAAATAGCGGCCATCCTCCGTAAGCGGAATATCGGTGCCGGCCTGCAGCGCGAAGCCCCAGTTGTCGGTGGTCCGCAGCTTGCCGAGCGGCCCGCTGGAGCGGTCGTAGAAGATGGTGAAGTTGGGACCGGCGCCGACATAGGGCTGGAACGGACCGATCTGGTCGAAATGGTATTGCACCGTCACCGTCGGCGGCAGCAGCCACACGTTGGCGAGCTTGGTCGGCCCGTAGTAGATCGCATGCTTGTTGGTGCCGGCGATCGCTTCCACCGACCAATGCTCGGTCAAGAAGTAAGTGATGTCGGCTTCGGGAATGGTGGTGTCGGTGATCGACACCTTGCCCCCGATGCTGACGGTGGACGAGACATCGGGCACGACTTCCACGGCCCGCGCCCGCAGCAGGATCGTGCCGGCTTCGTACGGAGCGGCGCCGGCTGAACTGGCGGCGGCGGTCAGCAACAGGGCGGCAGCGGCAGAATAATACAGGCGCATTGCGTATATCTCCTCTAACAACAGCGCACTGTGTATATTGATACTATAATCTCTACGTGGAAAGTAGATTTATCAATTCAACGCGCCAGAACGCGACAATGCAGCCGTCAGCGCGCTCGCCAGGACGGCACCATGTCGTTGAAATTATTAGATTATTGTTTCTCGGACGGAGCGTAGCTCAGGCACACCGATGAGTTGATCTGCCGCAGATTGGGTGCGGCGGCAGTTCAGAGCTTCTCCAGCACCCGCCCCAGCATCGCGATCAACCCGTCGATGTCGGCTTCGCTGACGTCCAGCGGCGGACGCAGGCGGACGCTGTAGGTGCCGGCGCCGAGCAGAAGATAGTTCTCCCCCTGCAGCGCAAGTTCGATCAGCCGGCCCTTGTTACCCGGGCCGAGCACATTGAAACCCTGATAGAGGCCGAGGCCGCGCACGTTGCACATCTGGTTCGGGAAGCGCTGTTCCAGCGCATGCAGTCCGGCCAGCAGCCGTTCGGTCTTGGCCGGCACCTGCTCGATCAGCTTTTCGTCGACGACGATCTGCCATTCATGGACGAAGCGCACCATGTCGGAAAGCGAACCGCCCCAGGTGGAATCGAGCACGCCGACATCCTCCATCGACTGGCGCATGTAGACGACGCCGTTGCCGAACTTCTTGGCGGTGGCGACGGCCTGCGGCGGATGGGGAATGTCGAAATTGTCGATGCAGAAGATTTCGCCGGTCTGCCCGCCGCAGGTCTGCACCTCATCGAGGCCCCACGGCACATCGTATTTGTGGCACAGCTCCGACAGCCCGGTGTAGAAGCGCGCCGGCGCCAAACGATGACCGCCCGCCCCTTGCAGCGGCTCCAGGATCACGCCGGCGATCTCGTCACGATAGGTGGAGAAGAGGCCTTCCAGCGTTTCGAGCGACGAGGTGACCTTCTCGTCATTTTCTTCGGGCGTGAGCCGGGTGTGCAGCGCCGGAAACTGGACCTGCAGATTGCCAGCAATGATGCCCTGAAAATCGCGCGTGGCGATGGGATCGTTCTTCAGGGTGGTGACGTTGAGGGCATAAACCGTGCGGCCGTGGAATGCCTGATCGAAATAGACGAAACGCGGGCTGGTGGCCGGTTTCTTCGCCGCGGCCTGGCGATGGTGAAACAGGTTGATGAAATACTTCATCATGTTCTCGACCGCTTCGGCGCCCGAGTTCACGGCGTAGACTTCCACCGGGTCCTTGCGCATGCACTTCGGCCGCAGCTCATGCAGCAGGCGGTAATAGGCGAGGCATTGCGGCGTCAGGATGTCGGGGTTGGCCATCTTGGTGTTGGCCGCGATCAACACCTCGCGCCCATAGGCGTCGGTCATCAACTGCGGATGGTTGTAGCCGATCAGCTTGGAACCATAGATGCCGCCCCAATCGGTGATTTCGTCGCCATCGACCGTGACCAAACTCATGCCGCGGCATTTCTCGAGGTCGGCCACGAACGGATACGGCTCGGTGATCACGTACTGGGCCAGTTCGGCCAGCATCTGGGCACTGCGCGGCTGGGGAAACGTCATGGCGTGGCTCACAAAAGCGGCAGCGGCTGACTATCACACTTCCACGGTGTCGTGCAGCGCCGGCATCGTCACGGTGGTGTCCTTGAGCACCGCGCCGAAACTCTGCATCGCGGTTTCTTCGCCGTGGACCAGGATGGTGCGCGCCGCCTTGGTGTGCCCCTGCCATTCCAAGAGCTGATCGCGCCCGGCGTGGGCGGAGAAACCGTTGATGGTGTGAACCTCGGCCTCCACCGCGATGTGCTCGCCGAAAATCGTGACTTCCTTGGCGCCGTCGATGATGCGGCGGGCGAGCGTGCCATTGGCGGCAAAACCGACGAACACGACGCTCGATTCCTGGCGCGGCAGGTTCTGCAACAGGTGATGGCGGATGCGCCCACCGGTCGCCATGCCCGAACCCGCCATGATGATGGCGTCGCGCTTGATGTCGTTGATCTGCTGCGAAGCCATGTGCTCGCGCACCATGTGGACGCCTTCGGAATGGAACGGGTCATAGCCCTTGTGGATGGCGGCGGCGATTTCCGGCTTCAGCGCATCGAGATTTCGCGCCATGATCTCGGTGACCGAAATCGCCATCGGGGAATCGAGATAAAGCTGCGTCTGCGGCGGAATATGGTTTTCGAGAACGCCCTTGCAGACGATGTAGAGCAGTTCCTGCGCCCGCTCGATGGCGAAGGTCGGGATCACGACATTGCCGCCGCGTGCGAAAGTCTTGCCGACGGCCTCGTAGAATTCGTCGATCGACGGACCGACGTCCTTGTGATTGCGGTCGCCGTAGGTGGTTTCCATCACCACGGTTTCCACTTGCGGCGGCGGCGGCGGATCGGCGAGCAGAATGCCGTGCGGATTGCCGAGATCGCCTGAGAACAGGATGTGCTTGGTCGCCGTGCCGCGCTTTTCCTCGATCAGCACGCTGGCCGAACCGAGGATGTGGCCGGCATCGAAGAAGGTCGCGGTCACGCCCGACGCCAATTCCACCGCCTTGCCATACTCGGCATGACGGCCGAAGCGCGCGGTGGCATTCAGCGCATCAATCAGCGAATAAAGCGGCGGCTTGGCGGCGTCGTAATGGAAATGGTTGCGGGCCTTCTTGGCGCGGAAACGCGCATCTTCAGCCTGCAGATTGGCGGCATCGACCATAACCAGCCGCGCCAGTTCGGCCGTCGCCGAGGTGGCGATGATCTCGCCGGCGAAACCGCGCTTGACCAAGAGCGGCAGCCGCCCGCAGTGATCGAGATGGGCATGGGTGAGCAGCACGATATCGATGTCGCGCGCCTCGAAGCCGAACGGTTCCTCGTTTTCCTCGTCGAGTTCCTTGCCGCCCTGATAGAGGCCGCAATCGATGAGAATGCGAAGCCCGCCCGCTTCCACCATGTGGCAGGAACCGGTGACATTACGATCGGCGCCGTTGAATGAGAGTCTCATGATCCCCTCTTATGCCGTGGTGAGCGGCGAGCCGCTCTTGTCATACCAATGCAGAATGCCGTCCCAGATTTCGCGCGCGGTTTCGGCGTACCAGAAGAGTTCGAGGTCTTCCGGCGCCACCACGCCCTCGTGCACCAGGAAATCCATGTCGACGGCGTTCTTCCAATAGGACTCGCCGACCAGCACGACCGGAATCGGTTTCACTTTGCGCGTCTGCACGAGGGTCAGCGCCTCGAACAATTCGTCGAAGGTACCGAAGCCGCCAGGAAACGCCACCAGCGCCTTGGCGCGCTGCATGAAGTGCATCTTGCGCATGGCGAAGTAGTGAAAATTGAAGCACAGCCCCGGCGTGATGTAGGGGTTGGGGAACTGCTCGTGCGGCAGCGAGATGTTGAGGCCGACCGTCTTGGCTCCGACATCATAAGCGCCGCGATTGGCCGCCTCCATGATGCCCGGTCCGCCGCCGGTGACGACGGTGCATTTGGGCCGGCCCGGTTTCCTCGCCTCTTCGCTGACCAGTTTTCCGAACGCGCGCGCCACATCGTAATAGCGGCTCTTGTCGAGAATGCGCTCGGCCACACCAAGGCGGCGCGCCAGATCCTTGTCGGCGGGATCGTCCGCCAGCGCCGCTTTCAACGTATGCATGGTGCGCCGCGCCGCCGCCGGTTCGCAGATGCGGGTCGAGCCGAACACCACGATGGTGGAAGTGATGGCGTTGGTCTGCAGATAGAGCTCGGGCTTCAGGTAATCGAGCCCGATGCGCAGATTGCGCACGGGCCGCGAGGTGAGGAAATCGAGGTCGGTATCCGACCGGCGCGCCGACGGATTGTCGAGGATCGCCTTGATCCGGGCCGGCGCCTCGGGGTCTTCCTCCGGATGCTTCGGAATCTCGTCGGGCAGCGGTTCGCGCCGCTTCACCTGGGCGACGGGCGGAATACCCTTCTTGTCGGCCTTGACGCCCGGCTGGGGCTTGCCGGCCTTCTTGGGATGTTTGGGGGACTTTGCGGGCTTGCCGCGGAGTGGCTTGATCATGTTGTTCTGCCGTTCGGGCGTTGCACCCGTGAGAGGCGACTGTAACGCAGGGCGGCCCCGCAAAGCAAAGCCTTCACACGATGGCAGCCATGCGCGGTCCGACAAGACATGGGGCGCCCAAGGCCAATTTCAAGGCGGCATTCGCACCGCATGCGGACGAGTTGCGATTTCTCAGGATTGCGACATTCCTGGTTTCGTTCCGGACACCGGCCGTTAGCTTCGTTTCGCTATTTCTCGCCTCATGCAATGGCCCTTAAATCCTGCTTCGCCGCTCTGCCGGTAGGGTATTGGAAAGAGCAAACCCATGC
This sequence comes from Rhizomicrobium sp., assembly GCF_056722145.1. Taxonomy (NCBI): domain Bacteria; kingdom Pseudomonadati; phylum Pseudomonadota; class Alphaproteobacteria; order Micropepsales; family Micropepsaceae; genus Rhizomicrobium; species Rhizomicrobium sp. The sequence continues at coordinate 5,346 of NZ_JBWZET010000149.1, forward strand.
GCCGCAACAGCCTCGCGATTGACGCCTTTCCCGAAGACGACAGCCATATTGTGCTGCGCCTCGAAACCATTCGCCGCATCATCGAGGACAAGTTCGTCGCCGCCGGCGAAATCCTCACCCAGTCGCTGGGCGGCATCGACGACCTGATCCAATCGCTGGACCGTTTCGCCAGGATCTTCGACCAGCGCATCGTCGCGGCGACCAAGGCCGATCTGACGGTTGCCGCGGCCAAGCTGTGCACCCTGCCCGTCTGTCACGCGCACCACCTCGACCACATCAACGAACTGGCGCGGTCGCGCAGCAAGATCGGCCGGCAGGTGTCGGCGATGCGGTGTTACCTGGCATTTCTCGGCGCCTTTTCGCGCAACGCTCGGCTGGTGGCCGAGGCCGCACCCCAATCCGGGTTCGCCGAAATGGCGGTCGCCATCCGCGCCTGCGTCGCCGAAAGCAGCACCGAACTGGCGACGCTGGAAGCCGAACTCAGCGAATTGCAGCGCGGGCTCGAATCCGCGTCGACGCAGGGCGAAATCCTCGGCCGCCAGATTGCGTCGCTGCTGCCCGCGGTGCCCGACGATCTCGTCGCGGCCGGAAAATTCGTCGCCGGGCACTACGCCGCCGTCGCCGCCACCACCGAACAGGTTTCCACCATTGCGCGCGATATCCAGGCCCGCGTCGTCCGCATCCTGGCGGCGCTGCAATTCGGCGACATCACCCGCCAGCGCATCGAACACATCCTCGCCTGCCTGATCCGCATCGAAGCCGACGCTGCCTTCGTGCCGGCGAACATCCGCAAACGCTTCCGTGCCACCTGCCATGGCCTGATCGCGCTGCAGCTCGACGAGATCAACGCCGATTTCGACCGCGAGATCGCGGAAATCGAGAAAAACATGGTCGAAATGGCGATCGACGCCAAGGCGCTGCTGCGCCTGCACGACATCACCTTCGACCGCGATGGCGGCAAAAGCCGCGGCTTCCTGCATGTGCTGGCGGCGCGCATCGACGCGGCGCGGAAACTGGTGGCGACGATCGAAGTCGCCGACCGCTCGGCGGTGAACACCAGCCGGGCGACGGTCGATGCGGTGCACAAGCTGGAACGGCGGATTCATCGCATCCAGTCGCTGCACCACGACATGCCGGCCGCCTCGCCCGGTCAGGATGCTCAGTTTGCGTCCATTACCGGCGATATCCGCGAACACGCCCGGCTGCTGCAGGAAGCGGCCAAGGTCGGCCTCACCACGCTCGACAAGCTGCTGTACCTTGCCAACTCGGTGATCGGCGCCGGGCGGCATTCGATCAGCGACAACAAAGCCGCGTCTGCCGCCGCCGCCGCCTTGAAGCTCGCCGCCCGCCGCATTCGCGAGGCGCGCGACACCACCGAAACCGACATCGTCGAAGTCGCCGCGCAAGGCGATGCCGTCGCCCACATCCTCGCCCTGTCGGGCCAGCGGCTGTGCCTTCGCCGCGAGATCGGAGACATCCTGTCGCTGGCGGCCGCGGAAGCCGCGCACCTCGGCGACGGCGCCTATACTCGCGACGACGAATTGCCGCCGCAGCTCATCGACACCCTCGCCGGCCTCAGCACCACCTACACCATGGCGCCCGAACGCGCGCTGCATCTGGCTTTCCTGCTCAGCCTTGCGATTCCGCCGGGCGATCACGCGCTGATCGCCGACGAACCGGACGCCGAATTGTTCTGAACCGGATCAGCCGTGCCGCGCCGCAGCGTGCAGGATTTCCGACGCAATCGTCTGCAGCGGCACGACGCGATCGACGCAGCCGCGCGCGATGGCTTCCTTGGGCATGCCGAACACCACCGACGTCGCCTCGTCCTGCGCGATGGTGAAGGCGCCGGCGCGCTTCATCTCTTCCATGCCGTGGGCGCCGTCATCGCCCATGCCGGTCATGATCACGCCGATAGCATTGGCGCCGGCGGCCGCCGCCGCGGAGCGAAACAGCACATCCACCGACGGGCGATGACGCGACACCAGCGGCCCATCCTTGACGGCGACGCGGTAGCGTGCGCCCGAGCGTTCCAGCACCGTATGGCGATTGCCCGGCGCGATCAGCACCCGGCCGCGCAGCACCGCATCGCCGTTTTCGGCTTCCTTCACTTCCATTTCGCACAAATTGTTGAGACGCTGGGCAAACGAGGTGGTGAATTTTTCCGGCATATGCTGGACGATCACGATCCCCGGCGTCGCCGCCGGCAGCACCTGCAGCACCTCGCGCAGCGATTCCGTGCCGCCGGTGGAAGCGCCGATGCACACCACGGTTTCGGTCGTCCGCGCCATCGCGCGCGTCGGAGGCGGCGGCAGGATGACGTCGGCGGAAAGCTTCTTTTCCGGATGATGCGGAACAACCGGGCGGTTGCGCCGAGCCCCAAGCCGCGCCTTGGCGGCCGCCTTGACGGCGTCGCAGATGTGAATCTTGGCTTCGTTGAGGTGGTCCGCCACGCCGATGGCCGGCTTCACGATAATGTCGACGGCCCCGGCCTCGAGCGCCTGGTGCAGCGTCTCCGAGCCGGAATCCACCAGCGACGAACACATCACCACCGGAATGGGATGCTGGCTCATCAGCTTCTTGAGGAAGGTGATGCCGTCCATGCGCGGCATCTCGACATCCAGGGTGATGACGTCGGGCACCACCTCGGTCAGCTTGCGGGCGGCGACGAACGGATCGGCGGCGACGCCGACGACTTCAATGTCGGGATCGCTCTCCAGCACCGAGGTAAGCGTCTGCCGCACCGTGGCGGAATCGTCGACGATGAGGACCTTGACCTTCACTCGCTTAGAAGCCATTCGTCACCGGCGCCGGAAAATCGTGTTTGCAACCAAATCGAGCGGCAAACGGGAGCCGACCAGCGACTCCGAATGCCCGAGAAACAGGTATCCACCTGGCCGAAGATGCTGGCACAGCTTGCCCAACACGGCTTGCTGCGTCGGCCGATCGAAATAGATAAGCACGTTTCGTAAAAAAATTACGTCGAAATCGCGATCATAGGCATAGCGGTCGTCCATCAGGTTGATGCGCTCGAACGACACCCTGGAGCGCAGCGTCCGCGCGATGCGGAACTCCCGCCGTCCCGGGTCGCGCGGCACCAGCACATAGCTGCGGCGGTACGTCTCCGGAATCGGATCGATCATCGTATCGGGAAAAAGCCCGGTCTTGGCCTTTTCCAGAACGTCGGTGCAGATGTCGGTGGCAAGGATCGAGTAATCCAGCCCGCCGCGATCGTGGAAGAAATCGTCGATCACCATCGCCGCTGTGTAGGCCTCGGCACCGGTGGAACTCGCCGCGCTCCAGATCTTCGCCCGCCGCCGCCCCTCGCTGCGCCAGTCCGGCATCACCCGTTCCTGCATGAACACGAAATGCGCCGGTTCGCGGAAGAAATCGGTCTTGTTGGTGGTGACGACGTCGATGAACGACACCAGTTCCTGCCCCGCATCGGTGGTGCCGCCGAACAGGAAATCGCAATATTGGTTGACACTGTCGAGATTGAGGCTGCGCATCCGCCGGCGCAGGCGGCCGTCGACCATGCTCTTCTTTTTCAGCGTCAGCTTGATGCCGCATATCTCGTGAACGAGATCGCAGAGCCGCCAGAAATTCCTGTCGCTGAGGCCATCGCCGCAGCCCGCCGCCGCAACCGGCATCGACGACTGCACCACGGCCGCTTCGAGTCCACCCATTCCGCTTCGAGCTCCTAGGCCGCTTTGCCCGCAACCGACGACGACAGCACCGCCTCGTCCGCGGTGAGTAGGCTCGCCAGATCGAACAGCACGACGAACCCGCCGCGCCGCCGCACGACACCGGCGATGTAGTCCGACCGCCAGGCGACACCGACATCCGGAGCCGCCTCAATCTCGCTGTCGCCGAAATTCGCCACTTCGAGCACGCGATCGGCCACCAGTCCGAGGCTGAGGATACGATCCGCAAGCGGAATATCGAGCACCATGATCCGGGTCGACGGCCCGGGCTCGGTCCTGCTGAGCCCAAGCTTCAGCCGCAGATCGATCACCGGCGTGCCGCGGCCGCGAACGTCGATCAAGCCGATCAGATAGTCCGGCCCCTCGGGGATGCGGAAACATTCACGGTAATCGAGGATTTCGCGGACCAGCGCTACCGGCACCGCAAACACTTCCGCCCCCAGGCACAACGTCACGAACTGTCGTTCATCCGCGGCCATCACACACTCCCTAAAACGCGTTGGTCCGCATCAGGCGTATTCTTTGAACCCATCGTCGGGCTCGGCGCGGCGCTGCGACATGTCGAGGGCGAAGCCTTTGATGCGCGCCTGCTGCTCGGCGACCGATCCCGGCCTCGCCTTGCCCGCTTTGGCGACCGGCTTGACGGTCACCGGCGCCTTCTTGCGCGGCACATCACGGCTGGACCGGATGCGCGGCTCGGCAACGCCAGTGCCACTGTCGGTACGGAAATAGGCGATGGAGGTTTGCAATTCCTCCGACTGCGAGGCGAGTTCTTCACTGGTCGCCGACATTTCCTCCGAGGCCGATGAATTCTGCTGCGTCACCTTGTCGAGCTGCTGGATCGCCTCGTTGATCTGGCTGGCGCCGATATCCTGCTCGCGGCAGGCGGCGGAAATTTCGGCCACCAGTTCGGCAGTCCGGCGAATATCCGGCACCAGGCGCACCAGCATTTCGCCGGCGGCCTTGGCGGCCCGCACCGTTTCGCTCGACAAGCCGCTGATTTCGGTGGCCGCGGTCTGGCTCCTCTCGGCGAGTTTGCGCACTTCCGACGCGACCACCGCAAATCCCTTGCCGTGTTCGCCGGCGCGTGCCGCTTCGACCGCCGCGTTCAGCGCGAGCAGATCGGTCTGGCGCGCGATTTCCTGCACGATGGTGATCTTTTCCGCGATCGTCTGCATCGCGATCACCGCCTTGTTGACGGCATCGCCGCTGAGTTCCGCATCCTTGGCCGATTGCTTCGAGATCTTCTCGGTCTGGGCCGCGTTGTCGGCGTTCTGCTTGATGTTGGACGCCATCTGCTCCATCGATGCCGACGCCTCTTCCGCCGCGGACGCCTGTTCGGTGGCGCCCTGGCTGAGCTGCTCGGCGGTCGACGACAGTTCCTGGCTGCCCGACGACACGTTGTTGGCGGCCGCGATAGCATCACCGACCACGCCGCGCAGCCGCTCGGTCATCAGGTTCACGGTCGCGACGACGTCCTTGACCTCGTCGTTCGATGTCGTTTCGACCACCTGGGTCAAATCGCCGTTGGCGACGGCTTCGGTCGCCTGCGATATCTTCTTCAGGCCGCGACTGATCGACATCACCACGAACACCGCCGATACGATTGCCAGCAGCGTTGCCACGATCGAAATCACCAGCAGCAGCGTGCTGGTTCCCTGATAAGTCTGCTCCGCCGTATCGACGGATTCCTTGACGGCATCGTCGACGATGGCGATGACTTCGTTGCCGCCGCTGAGCATGTCCTCGTTGATCAGGCGCATACTGCCGAGCGACATCGCCTTGGCTTCGTCCTTACGGTTGGCCAGCGCCAGCTCGCGCAACCTGGTGTCGAGCGGCTTCAACTGCTCGAAATCCTGGCGGATGCGGTCGTAGACGATCCGGCCCTTGGCACCGGCAACTTTCAGGCCCTGGGCAAGGTCCTCGTCGAGCTGGACGCGCAACCGCGCAATCTTCTCGTCGAATGCCCGCGCCTTGGTTTCATCCTGCTCGAGGATGATATTCTTTTCGTTGCGTACAATGTCGAGCAGATCGATCTTCACCCGCGTCGCGATTTTCAGCCGCTCGACCGGACCTTCCGCGAGCGCCACCGTACCGTCGTTCAGCTTCGCCAGACTGGAAATGCTGAGGAAGGAAATCACCGCCAGAACGACCGTGATCAGACCGAACGTCAAACCAAGCTTCATTTTGATCGAGAAACGCATGATCCACTCCCGTGGGATTGATGTCAGTTTTGCGCGACCGCGGCCTCTGCGCCGCAATCCGCTCCCAAAATCCGTTCCAGTGCGGGCACCACGATGATGTCGCCGCCCCGTTTTGCCAGGCACTTCACGAAATCCGGCCGCCAGCGCATGCCGACCCGCGGCATCGCCTCCGACGCGGACTTCTCGAGCACCGTCACCTCGTGAACCTTGTCGGCCTTGAGCCCGACCAGCGTCGCCTCGCCATCCAGGCCGATCTCGATGACGATGATGCGGCTGTCGGCAGTGATGGCGGCGCGATCGAAGCCAAAGCTCCTGTGCAGATCGGCCAGCGGAATGACGCGGCCGCGAAAATTGACCAAGCTGGCAACGATGTCCGGCGCACCCGGCACCGCCGTTTCGGGCATGCGGTCGAGGATTTCGCGCACCAGCCCCGCCGCGACGGCAAAGGTCTCGCCCTGCATGTCGAAGGTCAGAACCTGCATCGCACCGCTCGCACCCCAGCCGGATTGTTCGTTGTTCATGGCCTCACATCGCGGCGCGCAGCCGCGCCTCCATATCGCCACCGACCGCGACGAGATGCATGACATCGAGGATCAACGCGACCGAACCGTCACCGAGGATGGTGGCGCCCGAAAAGGTTTCCACGGCGGCGTGAAAACGCGACAGCGGCTTGATGACCGTCTGGTGGTGGCCGAGGATCTGATCGACCACCAGCCCGACCCGCTCGGCGCCCGTGGAAATCACCACGATTTTCTGGTGCAGGTCGGGCTCGGTGCGGGTGTCGAACATTTCGCGCAGGCGCAGGAACGGCACCAAGGCATCGCGCAAGGTGACGAAATTGCGGCCCGTCGAGCGCCGGTCCTGATCCCGCGAAAGCTCGACGCACTCTTCCACCGACGACAGCGGAATGACGTAGCGCCCGGCGCCGACCCGCACCAGCAGGCCGTCGATGATCGCGAGCGTCAACGGAATGCGCAGGTCGACGCGCGAACCTTCTCCCGGCGTGCTCGACACGTCGATGGCGCCGCGCAGGCCTTCGATGGTGCGCTTGACCACATCCATGCCGACGCCGCGGCCCGATAGATTGGTGATTTTCTCGGCGGTGGAAAATCCGGGCTTGAAGATGAGCTGGTAGATCGCAGCGTCGCTGAGAACCGCGCCCTTGGCGATAAGGCCGTTGTCTTCGGCCTTGGCGCGGATGCGATCGCGATTGAGGCCGCGGCCATCGTCGGTCACCGAGATCACCACCTCGGCGCCGGCCTGCCGTGCCGTCAGGGTGATGCGTCCGGTCTCGGATTTTCCCGCGCGGGCGCGATCGTCCGGCGGTTCCAGGCCATGATCGGCGCAGTTGCGGATCAGATGAATCAGCGGATCGGCCAGCCGCTCGATCACGGTCTTGTCGAGTTCGGTCGTCTCGCCCTCGGTGACGAATTCGATGGTCTTGCCGGTGTCACGCGCCAGATCGTGGATCAGGCGGCGAAAGCGGCCGAACAGCTGGCTGATCGGCACCATGCGCACACTCATCATCGAATCGCGCAGTTCCGAGGCGAGCCGTTCAATCTCCTCGGCGACGGAATGAAGGTTCACGTCGGTTGAAAAGGCGACGACCTGTTTCAGCCGCGACTGGGCAATCACGAGTTCGCCGACGCGGTTCATCAACTCATCGAGCCGCTCGGCCGGCACACGCACGGTATAGCCGATGGATTGGGCCGCCGCCGGCCTGTCGTTCACCGCCGCGGGGGGAGCGGCTTCGGAAGCGGCAAGGACGGCGGCGGAAACGTCGGGCGTGATTGACAAGGTGGCATCGTCGCCAACGAAGATGAAAACGTCTTCGATCGCGCTTTTCGGGTGCGGTGTTTTGAGCAGGATATTCCAGCCAAGATGACACTCCGACGGATTGAGCTCGTTGAGCGGCGGAATATCGCTCGTAATTGGCTCGATTTCGCACGGGCCGAGCGCCCGCAATTCGTCAAGCAGGGCCAATGGCCGTGTGCCGTTGACGAGTGCATCGCGCGCCAGCTGGAAGCAGATTTTCCACGTCGTTTCGGCGGACGCTTCGATCACAGGGGCGGTCGCGTTCATCGCCATTTCGATGCGGGCAAGAAGGGCGGCGCCTGCGCTGGCGGAGGGTTCCTTGCCGGCGGCGAGCGCGCGCAGGTGATCTTCCGCGGCCAGAACAGACGCAATCAATTCGGGCGTCGCCTTGACGTGACCCTTGCGCACGCGATCGAACGCGGTTTCGCAGGCGTGGGCGAAGTTGGCGAGGGCATCAAAGCCGAACATCGCACCCGAGCCCTTCAGCGTGTGCATGGCGCGGAACACCTGCGCCACCAGATCGGCGTCGTCGGGACTTTTCTCGAGATCGAGCAGTGCCTGATCGATCAGATCGAGCAGTTCCTGGGCCTCGACGCGGAAAACCTGGGCGGGATCGTTGTTGGTCATTTGGCCAGCACCTTGGTGACGATGCGGGTGAGTTGATCGGCATCGAATGGCTTGGTGATCCAACCGGTGGCGCCTGCCGCTTTTGCCTGCGCCTTGATGGCGGGATCGGATTCGGTCGTGAGGAAGATGATTGGAACGCCGCTGTAGGCGGGATTGGCGCGGATGGCCTTGATCATCGACATCCCGTCCATCACCGGCATGTTGAGATCGGTGATGACGAGGTCGAACCGAGCCGCCTGAGCCTGGGCGGCGCCTTCCTTGCCGTTGGCGCTTTCACTAACGGTGTGGCCGTGACCCGAGAGGGCGATTTTTACCGCCTGCCGGATACTTGCGGAATCGTCGACGATCAGGATCGAACTCATGGCGCGGTCCAGAACAAAGTGTTGGCGGGCGAGTTGAGAAAGCCGCCGCGAACCAGCACGTCGCGTAGCGCGGCGGGAGGATGGGCGACCATGCACACCTTCTTGCCGTCGCGCGCAGCTGCGATGCGGGCGGATTCGATCAGCTGCACCAATGTGAGGTCGGCATCGGTGACCTCTGAGGTGTCGATCGGGATGGTCGCGGATTGGGCGTAACGGGCCGCGAGCGCGCGATGGCTCTCGGCGATGGTTCGCACGGTTTGTTCGCCGGACAAACGAAATGCGGTGTCTGTAGGCACTACGTAATTCCCCCTATGCGCGAGCGACGGAGTTTTTCTAGTCGCTGGGGATTACGCGCGCCTTCATTTAAATCGCGGTAAAGTCGTCCGGATGTGAGCGTTACAATCGGCTGTAATCAGTATTCGTACCTATTGCGGGCGCATACGGGTTTGTACGTGTTTTGCGCGTAGGCGGAGTAAATCGGCTACATAACCGCTCCGATGTGCCAGGGCACGAACTCCATGTCGCCGTAGCCGAGCTCTTCGCTTTTCGACTTTTTTCCGGAGGCGACGTCGAGCAGGTAATCGAGAATTTCGGCGCCTTTTTCGGCGACGGTGGTTTCGCCGGTGGCGATGGTGCCGCAATTGAGGTCCATATCGTCGGGCATCTTGCGGAAGATCTCGCTGTTGGTGGCGAGCTTGATTGACGGCGACGGTTTGCAGCCATAGGCCGAGCCGCGGCCAGTGGTGAAGGCGATCATGGTGGCGCCCGACGCGACCTGGCCGGTAGCCGAGCAGGGATCGAGGCCAGGGCTGTCCATGAAGACAAGGCCGTGCATCTTCACCGGCTCGGCGTATTCGATCACGTCGTTGAGCGGCGAGGTGCCCGCTTTGGCGACGGCGCCCAGCGATTTTTCGAGAATGGTGGTGAGCCCGCCCGCCTTGTTGCCCGGCGAGGGGTTGTTGTTCATCTCCATTTTGTGGATGGCGGTGTACTCCTCCCACCACTTGATCCGCGCATGGAGTTTTTTGATCAGCGCCGGCGTCCGGGCGCGGGCATAGAGCAGGTGTTCGGCGCCGTAGATTTCCGGCGTTTCTGACAGCAGCACTGTGCCACCCAGCGCCACCAGCCGATCGGAGGCGTTGCCGAGCGCCGGATTGGCGGTGATGCCGCTCCAGCCGTCGGAGCCGCCGCACTGCAGCCCGATGACAAGTTCGCTCGCCGGCTGCGATGTCCGGGTCGTCGCGTTCACGATCGGAAGCATCGCCTTCAGCCGCTCAAGACCCTCGGCAATGGCGCGTTTTGTGCCACCGGTGTCTTGAATGGTGAAAGACTGGAAATGCTCATCGTCTGTGACGCCGTACTCCTGCTTGAAACGGGCGAGCTGGATCACTTCACAGCCGAGGCCGACCAGCAGCACGGCGGCAAAGTTGGGATTGGAAGCGGTGCCCCACAGCGTCCGCGATAGCAGATCGTAGCCTTCGCCCTTAACCGCCATGCCGCAGCCGGAATGATGCGTAATCGGCACGATGCCGTCGATGTTGGGAAAATCGTTCAACAGGCCGCTGCGCTCGGCTGCTGCTGCGATATGGCGGGCGACCGTCGCCGAGCAGTTCACGCTGGTGAGCACGCCGATGTAGTTGCGGGTCGCGATTTTGCCGTTGGCGCGCTTATAGCCGAGGAAGGTGCGCGGCCGCTCATGGGCCTCGAAGGCCGGAGCGACGACCGCCTGTTCGCGCAAATCCGAAAACGCGATGTTGTGGACATGGACATGGCGGCCGGGCGCGATGTCTTCGCTGGCGACGCCGATCACTTGGCCGTATTTGCGTACTGCTTCGCCCTTGGCGATCGCCCGGGTGGAAAGCTTATGGCCGAATGGGATGGTGTCGCGCGTCGTCACGCCTTCGGCGACGATTTCGGTGCCGGGCTCAAGCGCCACCACCGCGATGACGACGTTGTCGTTGGGGTTGAGGCGGATGGTGGCGATGGTAGGCATGGGAATCTCCAGATCAGGCACAGAGCCAGGCAAGTGCGTTACTCAGGAAGCGAAGCTGCATCGGCGCCGTGAAGTCCGGCACGCGGTGGAACACGACTTTGCCCGAGCCGAGTCGCGTCGTGAAGGTCCCTGCGCCGAGCCGCCGGTCGTGGTCGCGGCTGTAACCGACGAAGACGTCGACGTTAGGTCCATCGACCATAAGACCGTTGGCGAGGCGGCCGCGGGCCTGGAAGAAACCGTCCATCGCGCGTCCGGTCGGCATCCCTTTATATATCGGGTGGGGGCGAACGAAATACCAGTTCCCCATCCATGGCGCCCGATAGCGGCCGACTTGCCCGTCATAGGTGAATGCCCCTTCCGCTACGAGTTGCCGCGCGATGCCATCGGCAAGACCGTCCTCCTGCGGCAACAGCAGCAGCGGCAGGCCATTTTTGGCTGCGCCCAGCAAAGGCGCGGGCAGGGCGCCCGGAACCGGCCGCGTAGTGGATTTCTTGTCCAGCGTTAGGCCGTCGTCGCCGCCTAGTTTCTGTCCGGGCGTCGAGGCGTCCGTCAAGCCGCTGGCGATGACCACATCGAATTGCCCGGCGGCCGTGTAATCGGCGACCGCAATCCCGGGGATTTGCTTCAGCTGGTCCACGAGCCGCGGCCACACGCCAGCGATGCCGACCTTCAGTGTTCTGCCCGGCACCGGCGAACGTGCGGCATCGACCACCCACAACTCGCGCATTTGCGTCGCGCCGGGGGCGGCAGAAAACGCGCATTCGAAGCGGTAGAGGCCTTCCTCACTGAGCGGCGGCGTCGCCAAGCCGTCCTTGACCAGCGCGCTCATCTGGCCGGGCTGTATCGGGGGCGCAGGCAAGCTGGCGAGCACCGTCTTCTTGCCGCTTGGCGTCGTCATCGCAAACGTCAGCGTTCCGCTCACGGCCTTGCCGGTATCGTTGAGCAGATAAATGTCGAATACCGCCGGCTCGCCGCGCGCGATCGTCAAGGCCCGCTGTTTGGCGACCGGGCGAACCGGCAGCAGACTGGCGTGGATCAGGGCGGGATCGGATTTGAAGTTGCGGAAATTGTCGACAATGCCGGAATGGTTGTCGATTGCGGTCGTTTCCCAGCCGGAGATCGCCGCGTAATCGACCGCGTCGGCGATCCGCACGTTCTCCATGTAATTCTGCCAGCTGAGATAGGCCTTGCGTCCCGTGGATTGGAACAGCGCCTCGGCCGAGGGGAATACGTCGGCGAAATTCCAGCGCTTCAGGAAACCCTGATAGGCGGCGAGGATTTCCTGATGGTCCTTGAGGTCATACGCCGTGCCGCCGCGCGCCGTCGCTTCGGCCACCATCAGCGTGTGGTTGTCAGGGACCGCGCAGCCTTCCATCTCGCCGTATTGCACAATGGTGGCCGCCAGCATGTTGCGATAGGTGAAATGCTCCGGATCGGAATAGAAACGGTCGTACCATTGATCGCCGGCGCCTTGGTGATCGTCCCACCAGCCGCCCCAGGCCTCCTTGTCGGAGCGGTGTAGCACGGGATTATAGGGTTCGTACCATGCCTGTGCCGCCTTGAACTCCGGCGACGACATGCCGTCGTTCATCAGGATGATGCGGCTTTCGTCTTCGCGGCGCATCGCTTCCAGCACCGCCATGGTATTGGGATCGTTGAAATCGGCGCTGTTCTCGTTCTGCAGCGTCCAGTGGATCAGTGAGGGATGGCTGCGGAAGGCGCGCATCATCGCCTTGATCTTCGCCATCACATAGCGCTGGCAGAATTTATCGGCGTCGGATGTCGGCGGCAGCATCACGACGCTGTGCTGATCGACTTTGGTGCCGTCGGGCAGGCGGCCGAAGGCGAATTTGCCGCCGCCCGGTTCCATGCCGCGCAAGAGGCCGAGGCGGTCCTGCGCGTCGAGCACGTCGTGCTTGCCGGGGTTGCGATGAAAGGCGAGGCAGTTGAGGCCGAGGGCCTTCGCCGCGATCACTTCTTTTTCGGCGAGATCGGGTGTCGGCCACATCCCGTTGAGGCCCCAATAGCCCCACGAAATCGCCGAATAGAGCTTGATGCGGCGGCCATTGAGCGTGAAGACGGCGTTCTTGCCGACGCCTTCCGCCGTGAACCAGCGGAAGCCGAAATTCACGCTTTTGCGCGAGCGGCCGGTCCCGGTCGTCAACGCGGCGTCGAGGCGGTACAGGTTTGGTGTTGGAAGGTCCCAGATCGCGGGTTTCGTCGCCGTGACCTCAAAACGATAGACCGTCGCGGCGCCGTCGTTGCGATGCCCGGAAAACACGGCGCGGGTCGCCAGCGGCTTGCCCGATTTCTTGCCGGCAATCCGCAGCCTGATCTGGCGTTCGATGTTTTTCGCGCCCAGAACACCGGTCACGCTCACGAACACGGTAACAGTTCTGGGCTTCGGCGTGTTCAGCACCCAGGCGTCGGTAATGCGCGCATCCATCGGGTGCAGCGCGATGGCGAGGCCGCGGTCCAGTCCGCCGAAGCCGTGGCTACGCTGGATTTTCACCTTACCCCATTGGGTGGTGTCGCCATCGACCCAGTCAAGCCGCCCACCGGGATTGGTGATGCGGATGGCGAGGAGATTGGGCCCGCCCGCGACCGCCGCCTCGGTCAGGTCGCAGTCGAATGGCAGCTGCTCGATGATCGAATAGCCCACCAGCTTGCGGTTGCAATAGACCTCTGCCCGCTGGCGCGCCCCGCGCACGGTCAGGATCAGCCGCTTGCCCTTCGCCGCCGCCGGGATCGCAATCTCGCGCCACCACCACGACACGCCATCATAGCTGCCGTTGACGACCTCCTTGTCGGTCTCTGCGTACGTGAACTCGCTCTCCGAGTACGGACGGGTGCCGAATGCGCCCCAATAATGCTGTTCGACGGTCGACGGCAGGGTTACTTCGATGCCGGCCAGCGCCCCCCAGCCGCCGGTCGGCGGGTTGACCGGCAGTGTCGCCAGTGTGATCTCGTCGGGCAGGAAGATCGTGTCGTCCTTCCAGGTGGCGTCGTGGTCGATCCACAACCGCCAGCCATTGTCTGGAATGGCGATCTCGTCCGGGGATAGCGGCTTGGCCTCGGCCGAGGCGACGGTGGCGGCGCCGACCATTCCGACGAATTCGCGACGGTTGAGGCGCGTCACGTTATGCTCCCTCCTGTGCCGAAGCGCTGTGCGGATACTATGGCACACCCTGCCTTGCAGGCGTTGTCGCGTTAGCACGAGTAATCTAAAGTGCGCAAGTTAGAACAGAAATGCGCCAGCTTCGATCAACACCGAACATCGAATGATGCGCGTATTCGGGAGGGAAACGATGCCGTCGACCGCCGCCAAGCGATTGTTCGTGCTTGCCTTGATGGCGTCGGCTGCGCCGATGTTTCCGGCTGAAGCGGGCAAGAAGCACCTTCGCCGCGCCGATGCGCTGGTGAGTGGTTTCGCGACTCCGCCCCAGGCGGCCCGGCCGCGCACCTTCTGGCCGTGGATGAACGGCAACGTCACCCGCGACGGCATCGCCAAGGATCTCGCCTGGATGCATCGCGTCGGCATCGCCGGCTTTCCTGCGGTCGATGCGGCGATCGAAACGCCGAAAATTGTCGAGCATCGCATCCCTTACCTTTCCGACGAATGGCGCGACATCTACCGCTATGCCGTCAGTACAGCTGACAAATATGGCATGGAAGTCGCCATCGAAGGCGCTCCTGGCTGGAGCATGACCGGCGGTCCGTGGGTAACGCCGGATCAGGCGATGAAGAAGCTGGTGTGGAGCGCGACGGCGGTGGATGGGCCGTTCCATGGTGTGCTGCCGCAGCCGCCCGACACCATCGGACCGCTGCAGAATGCGCCGCTCGCCGGCGACGACACGCCGACGCCCAAGACCGCCGCGCTGCATTTCTATCGCGACAGTGTGGTGATCGCCTACCGCACGCCGGTGACCGAGCCGAAGGTCACCGAGGCGAGCTGGAACGGCGGCAAGCTCGATATCAAGCAACTCAGCGATGGTGATCTGTCGAACGCAGTAAAGCTCGCAGCCGCAGGTCCCGACGCCGACGTTTACATCGCCGAGAAATTTTCCTCCCCCGCCACTATCCAAGGTGTCCGTCTCGCGATGACGGTCGCTAAGGCGCTGGGCTATCGCGCCGTCGTCGAAGCCAGCGATGACGGCCAGGCTTGGCGTTTTGTCGCCGAATTTCCGCCTGTGGCGCAGCTTCAGCGCATGCAGATGGGCGAGCAGACCATTTCGTTCGCGCCGGTGACTGCGCGCTGGTTTCGCATTGTGTTGAAGCCCGCCGCGCCATTGCTGCGCAGCTACCGTCCGTCCGGCGATGCCGCGCCGGGTGCCGTGGCGCCGGGCAGTTTCGCGCAAGCCGCCAATCCCGCGATGGCTGCTCCGCCGCCGCTCGAACGGGCCTATCAGATTCGCGAACTGGTGTTCCACGCTGTCGCGACGGTCAACGAGTTCGAGAAGAAAGCGATGTTCGCCGCGCCGCCGCGTGATTTCTATGCACTCGGTTCGGTGCCTGCGTTCGTTCCGGGCTCGGCGATCGATCCGGCCGGCGTGGTCGATCTCACCGCGAAAATGAGGCCTGACGGCGCTCTCCAGTGGACGCCGCCGCCGGGCCACTGGACCGTCTTGCGCCTCGGCTATTCGCTGGTCGGCAAGGAAAACCATCCGGCGCTGCCGGAAGCCACCGGTCTCGAGGTCGACAAGCTCAATGCGACCCATGTGCGCAGCTATCTCGATCACTATTTCGATCTCTACGCCGGCGCGGTCGGCCCCGACTTGTTCGGCCGGCGTGGTGTGCGTTCGCTGCTGATCGATTCATCAGAAGTCGGCCAGCAGAACTGGACCGAAAACATCATCGCCGAGTTCAAGCGCCTGCGCGGTTACGACCCGACGCCGTTTCTGCCGGCGCTGACCGGGGCGGCGGTGGCAAGCCCGGCGGCGTCCGACAAATTCCTGTGGGACTTCCGGCGCACGGTGGAGCAGCTCCTCGCCGCCAACCATTACGGCGAACTGGTGCGCGCGGCGCACGAACGCGGGCTTGAGACCGAAGGCGAGGCGCTCGAAATCTATCGCCCGACGTTCGGCGACGACATGGAGATGCGCCGGCATTTCGACGTGCCGATGGGTGCGATGTGGACCTATGACACCGACAAATTCCCGGTGCAGCTCACGTACGAGGCCGATATTCTCGGTGCCGCGTCGGTGGCGCACATTTTCGGCCAGAACATCGTCGGGGCGGAGTCGCTGACCTCCGATCTGCAGCCATGGGCGTGGGCGCCGTCCGGTCTCAAGCGCTACGTCGACCTGGAATTTGCGCGCGGCGTCAATCGCCTGTTCATTCACACCTCGGTGCATCAGCCGCTCGACAAGCCGCCGGGTGTGACGCTGTTCGGTTATGGGCAGATGTTCGATCGCCACGAAAGCTGGGCCGAGATGGCGCGGCCCTGGCTCGATTATATCTCGCGCGCCTCGTTCCTGCTGCAGCAGGGCCGTTTCTCCGCCGATGTTGCCTATTTCTACGGCCAGGAAGCGCCGCTGACCTCGCTGTTCGGCGAGCATCGCGTTACCGATGTCCCCGCCGGCTATCCGTTCGATTTCTTCAACGCCGAAGCCTTGAACGAAATGACAGTCGAAGGCGGTGTGCTGGCGACGAAGTCCGGCATGCGCTATCGCGTCCTTTTTCTCGGCGGCATGTCGCAGAAGTTGACTGTCAGCGTGCTGAACAAACTTCGCGCCTTGGCCGAGGCGGGGGCGTTGATCGTGGGCAAACGCCCGGCCGAATCCCCGAGCCACGCCGACTCGCCGGAGGAATTCACCACTGCCGCCGACGCGTTGTTCGGAAAGCCAGGCGAAACCGCACCGCGCAGTGTCGGCAAGGGCAAGGTCTATCCGACCGGCGATCTCGCAGCCGTGTTGTCGGGGCTCGTCGCCCCCGATTTCACCTATCGTGGCAGTGACGCGATGATCCTCGCCAATCACCGCAAACTTGCCGACGGCGACGCCTATTTCGTCGCCAGCCGCAGCCTCACGCGCGAGCGCTTCACCGCCGTCTTCCGCGTCTGCGGCAAAGTGCCGGAATTGTGGGATGCGGTGACCGGAAAAATCGCACCGGCGCGCTTTTCGATGGCCGATGGCCGCACCGACGTTGCGCTCGATTTGCCCGCCAACGGGTCGGTGTTCGTGGTCTTCCGCAAACCGGCCACGGCACCCGTCTCAACCATGCGGCCCGCTGTCGAATCCACGGTCGCGACCATCACTGGCGCCTGGACGATCACCTTCCAGCCCGGCCGCGGCGCGCCGTCATCTGCGACGCTACCTACGCTCACGCCGTGGAACGAGAACCGCGATCCCGCCATCCGCTATTTCTCGGGCGAGGGCGTCTACAGCACGACCTTCGACATGCCCGGCAAGCGCAAAGGCGCGCACTACGTGCTCGACCTCGGCGAGGTCAAGGAACTGGCTGAGGTCACGCTCAACGGCAAGCCGCTCGGTACCGTGTGGACGACCCCATTCACGCTCGATATCACCCGCGCGTTGAAGCCTGGCCGCAATTTGCTCAAGATCAAAGTCGCCAACCTCTGGGTCAACCGGCTCATCGGCGATGCTCAGCCCGGCGCCGACCAGCACACCTTCACCATCATCCCGACTTACCGCGCCGATGCGCCGCTGCGGCCATCGGGGTTGATCGGGCCGGTCAAGATCGTGCGCATCAAATAGCAAGCGCGGCCGGAGGTTTTCCGCTCCGGCCGTTTCATGATGCGGAGATATTACAGCGCCAATGCCGTCAGCGGCGCGCCCGGTGCGGCCGAGGCGTAGACGTTGTGGGCGCGCAGGCCTTCCACGTCGTCGGTAACGACCGCCGGCCGTCCGTCCGCGGTCAGCGCGCGCATGTCGATGTCGGACAGGGCGATGCCTCGCGCGTGGCGTAAATAAAAGCCCCACGCCGGCATCGGGCCGAACATGTCGGGATCGGGATAGGTGCCGACTTGCTCCGGCGGCTTGATCGCTGCATCGGCCGCGGTGCCGCCGCCGGGATGAATGGTGCGGATGCCCGAGAACGACACGTCTTCGATCAGCCCGCCCGGCACGCCCGACACGATCGAGCAATAGCGCTTGTCGAGATAATGGCAGTCGACATCGCTGACGCTGACGCGGCGCAGCACCGCCATCGGGGCGCCCTTGGGGGCCCGCCGCCGATCGCCAAGGCGCACAAAGATCGGCGCCGCAGTGCAGTCGCGCATCACCAAATTGTTGCAAACCACATCTTCCAGCACCGCGCCGTCGACGCTTTCGATGGCGAGGCCGTTGCAGCAGTCGAAGACGCAATTCGACACCGCGACATTTCGATAACCGCCGGTCGACTCGGTACCGAGCTTGATGCGGCCGGAAGTCAGGTGCGGAGTAATGTCTCTGAGCTGCTCGCGCTTATAGGTGGCGTCGAGCAGCGAACCGACCGCATAGCCCGACACGAAGCAGTTGGTGATGGTGACGTTCTCGGTCGGCCGCACTTCGCCCAAGGCGTAGGAGCTCTTCAAGACGATGGCATCATCGGTTGGTGAATTGACCGAGCAGTTGGAAATGCGGCAGTTGCGCACGATATCGATGTCGATGCCGTCGCGGTTGGTGTCGATCTTGAGATTGTCGATGGTGAGATTGTCGACGCCGGTCGCCAGGATGCCGAAATGGCCGCCGCGATAGATGGTGATGTCGCGCAGCGTGATGTTGCGGCAGTTCTTGAGCGCGATCGCCTTGTTGCCGAGGCCCCTCATCTTCTTCACGGACTCGTAGTGATCGGCGATGCGCGCCCTCAGCATGTCGGTCTGGGGCAGGTCGTCGCGTCCGACGCCGACCGTCCACGGCGCATTGGGGCTGACATTGGTCAGGCCTTCGCCGTCGATCATGCCGGGGCCGAGGATGGCGACGTCCTCGATGTTATCGCCCCACATCAGGCTGTTGTGGAAATAGGAGTGGCCGTAGTCCTGGAAGTTCTCGAACTTGTTTGGTTCGGCGGGATCGTATTTGCCGGCGTGCTTCTTGGGATCAGCCGCCACCAGCACCGCGCCGGAGCCGAAATAGAGCGTCACATGGCTCGTTAAATGCAGCGAGAACGACAGGAAGCGCCCTTTCGGGAGGAACACCGTGCCGCCGCCGATCCTGGCCGCTGCGTCGATCGCCTTCTGGATCGCGACCGTATCGAGCGTCTTGCCATCGCCCTTGGCGCCGAATTTGCGGATGTCGAATGTATCGGGGGCATTGGCGCTTGCGGCGGAGAATGGCAGTACCGCAAGGCCTGCACCCCACAACAGCTGGCGCCGTCCGACCAGGCCCCAATCCGGGCGCGCGTTCTCGATGGTGATGAGTCCCATGGCCTTCTCCCTCCAGGTGGGCGCGTGATCGCCGCGCTCTCGTCATCGGTGAGAGAATGCTGTCACAAGCGATCAAATGCAATCGCGCCAGCGAAGAATTCAGGACTTCACGGTGACCAGCTTGACGCCGTGCTGCTCGATCATCTTGGCCGCGGTATCGTCGATCTCGTCGTCGGTGATGAGCGTGTGCACGCGCGACAGGTCGCACAACTGATGCGCGGCGCTGGCGGCGAATTTCGAGGAATCGACCAGCGCGATCAACTGGTCGGCGAGGTTGAGCAGCTTGCGCTCGGCCTGCACCAATATGATGTCGCTTTGCATCAAGCCGAAACGGGTGACTGCTGCGCACCCGACGAACATGCGGCTGGCATGGAAGGTGCGCGTGGTGGCGTCGACAAACGGATCGAGCACAATGTTCTGTTCACGGAACACCACGCCGCCGGGAATCGAGACGCCGGTGTTGGGTTGCTGCAGCAGCGCGCTGACGATGTGCAGCGAATTGGTCAGCACCTGTAGCTTTAGTGCCTCGAGATGCGGACACATCTGCAGGGTGGTCGAACCGCCGTCGATGATCACCGCCTCGCCGGGTTTGCACAGGGCTGCCGCGGCCCGGCCGATCGCCTCTTTAGCCAACCGGTTGCGCCCGACGTTTTCGTGGAACGGCACGCCTTGCAGGTGGAAACCCGCGATCTCCGCATCACTGCCGATCTGGGCCCCGCCACGCACGCGCTTAAGCTTTCCCGCAT
>NZ_JBWZET010000150.1:0-8478 GCF_056722145.1 Rhizomicrobium sp.
CGCCCGCTCTTCAACGCAACCTCGATCGTCAAGGTCCTGAATTGCAGCGTGGCCGGGTCTTTGCTCGGCACTACGACGGCGTTCTTTACCGTAATCGTGGTCTCCAGACCGGTGGCGTCGCGGCAGATGCCGAGCCCCCCATTGCCTTAATCTCACCCATCATCCCCGTCCCCTCGCTGCGCTACGCTTGCTCGGCCGGGGATGACTGCGTGGGTTTGATCGACTGACGAAATAATGTGCATGGCCGAGCTGCAGTCCAAAACAGCGGATCATTGAGATCAAACCCGAGACATTCCAGGTACCTGAGCAACACTACGCGGTCGAGACGTTCGCGCTTAAATCTGCGGCGATAGAGGTTTGTTTCCTCGAATTCTTCGAGCAGACCCTTTTCAAAAAATACCCAACTATCGCTATCGCGCATAACCATTACCGAACGATCGAGTACCCCGCCGCGCCAGAGTTGGAACATGTGCTGAGGAAACTCGGCGCCGTCGCGCGTCGATATGATTTGAATTTGGAAATGCCTCAATTCCTTCGACACCAAATATGACATCGAACTCCAACCATCACGAAGGTTCGTGATGTATGCGGATGTCGATGGATTGCTCTTAGGTGTCCAAAGCGCGAGTTCACTCAGATGTGCGCCGCCCGCGGGCGGCTCGATGTCATAGATACTACGAAGGTCCAGATCGCCCGACGTAACACGGAATTTCAGGTTCAGCCGGGCGATAATGAGTCGGACGGCTTCGTCGACTTCGCATTGGGCAGCGCGAGCAATCGTAACCGACAGAAATCGATCCGGCGATATGAAGCTCATTACTACCTCAGTTCACACCAACCTGCCCTGTTTCACTGCCGCCGCGATGAAGCCCTTGAACAGGGGGTGCGGGGCGAAGGGGCGGGACTTCAGTTCGGGATGGAACTGGACGCCGATGAACCACGGGTGGGTCGGGATTTCCATGATCTCGGGGAGCTTGCCGTCGGGCGACCAGCCGGAAACGACCAGTCCATGCTCGGCGAGCTGCTTCGTGTAGTTCGTGTTCACCTCGTAGCGGTGGCGGTGGCGCTCGGAGATTGTCGTCGTGCCATACACTTCGGCGACGCGGCTGCCTTCGGTGAGCGCCGCCGGATAGGCCCCAAGCCGCATGGTGCCGCCGAGGTCGGTGCCGGCGTCGCGATGTTCGAGCTGGTTGCCACGGATCCATTCCGTCATCAGCGCGATGACGGGATGGCGTGGATTGCCGTTCTCGGTCGTGTTGGCGTCTTCCAGCTTGCACTGGTTGCGCGCGGTTTCGATCACCGCCATGTGCAGTCCGTAACAGATGCCGAAGAACGGCACCTTGTGCTCGCGGGCGAACTTCACCGCTGCGATCTTGCCTTCGACGCCGCGCTCGCCGAAGCCGCCCGGCACCAGGATGCCGTTGACGCCTTCCAGGAACGTGGCGGCATCGTCGCGTTCGAAGATCACGCTGTCGATCATCTCAATGCGGACCTTGACGTTGTTGGCGAGCCCGCCATGCGCCAGCGCTTCGGACAGGGACTTGTAAGAATCCTTGACCTGCATGTACTTGCCGACGACGGCAATGCGCACTTCGCCTTCGGGGTTCTTCACCCGATCGACCACCCAGTCCCACTTGGTGAGATCGGGCTGCGGCGCATCGGTGATGCCGAACACCTTCAGCAATTCCACGTCGAAACCGACGTCGTGATAGGCCTTAGGCGCCTCGTAAATGGTCTTGAGGTCGAGCGCCGGAATGACGCGTTCCTTCGGCACGTTGCAGAACAGGCCGATCTTCTTGCGCTCGTCTTCCGGAATCGGCTTCTCCGAGCGGCACAGAAGAATATCGGGCTGAATGCCGATGGCGCGCAATTCTTTCACGGAGTGCTGCGTCGGCTTGGTCTTCAGTTCGCCGGCGGCGTGCAGATAAGGGATCAGCGTCAGGTGAATGAAGGCGTGGTTTTCGCGCCCCAGATCGTTGCCGAGCTGGCGGATGGCCTCGAAGAACGGCAGGCCTTCGATGTCGCCGACCGTGCCGCCGATCTCGCACAGCAGGAAGTCGACGTCGTCGGCCCCTGCCATCATGAATTCCTTGATCATGTCGGTGACGTGCGGGATCACCTGCACGGTGCGGCCGAGATACTCGCCGCGGCGCTCCTTTTCGATCACCTGTTGGTAGATCCGGCCCGACGTGATGTTGTCGGCCTTCGAAGACGCTACGCCCGTAAAGCGTTCGTAGTGCCCGAGGTCCAGATCAGTTTCGGCCCCGTCATCGGTGACGTAGACCTCGCCGTGCTGGTGGGGGCTCATCGTCCCCGGATCGACGTTGAGATAAGGGTCGAGTTTCCGCAGGCGGACTTTGTAGCCACGCGCTTGCAGGAGGGCTCCAAGAGCCGCGGAGGCCAGGCCTTTTCCGAGGGAAGAAACCACGCCGCCAGTAATGAAGATTAACCGCGCCATGGGAGGCCAACATGTCGAAGAAGCTGCGGAGTCTCAAGCACAAACATCAGAGATTTTTCTCGCCTGAAACTTTGTCTCAGGCGCCCTAGTCAAGCTGCTGAAATGACTACTGTTAGTGAGGCGTCGGAACCGCGGGGCCCTGCGGCGCGGGCGCCGGCTGGACCGGCCGTTGCGTCGCTGGGACGGTCCGAGTCGGAACCGGCCGCGAATCAAGCATGGATTGCTGGCGGTGGCCACGGGCCACCAGAAGGTTCAAAGCCAGGCAAACAACGAAAAACACGACGGCGAGCCATGACGTCGTTCGCGTCAAGGTATCCGCTGCTCCGCGCGGGCTGAACAGGCCGCCAAAACCGCCGCCGCCGCCACCACCGCCGCCGATGCCGAGCGCGCCGCCTTCGGACCGCTGCAGCAGGACAAACACGATCAAAAGGACCGCGACGACGAGTTCAATGACCAACAGGAGGGTTTGCATACCTGGACCTTTCCGGAAGCCCGGCTTTTAGAGGAGAAAATCCCGATTGGAAAGGTGCCCTTTCGGCCTAAAGGCCGCCATCATCTCGCGCGTCAGCCCGGCTTGTGGGCCACTACCGTTCGGCGTCGAGAAAGGAAAGTTGTCCTGCACCGGCGTTCGGCTCAAACTGAGCCGGCCTTTAGCAGCGGATCGTCGGCACTGGAGCGGCCGACGGCGCGGGCCCGGATCATCGCCACCGTCTGCTCGAT
The DNA here is from genome assembly GCF_056722145.1 of Rhizomicrobium sp. NCBI lineage: Bacteria > Pseudomonadati > Pseudomonadota > Alphaproteobacteria > Micropepsales > Micropepsaceae > Rhizomicrobium > Rhizomicrobium sp. Next base: position 3,179 of record NZ_JBWZET010000150.1, read on the forward strand.
CGCCTTGAGGTGATCGGCTTTAGGCGTTTCAGGCTGTAACAGCTGGTTCAGGTTCAGCGCTGCATGCCCGAGCAGGTGCATTGAGGCATTGCGGTCGACGCCAAAGTGCAGGCCCTCCACCGCTGCCTGAACCGAATCGCACCACTCCTGGGCCGCTTCGAACTCGGTCACCCGACAGCGTTTGGCAATCGACTGCGTCATATTGGCGAGCTTGACCAGATGCATGGCCGTGCCCGGGTCGTCCGGCTCCTGCAGCAGCCGCCACAACACGCAGATCTGGAAGGCATCGCGGCGCAACTTCTCGATGTTGAGCGTGTCCTTGGCGACCAGAAGCTCGCGGTGCAACCGGGTCTGGGTCTCGTAGGCGGTCAACCCATCTTTCGCCTTCATTTTCAAAGAATTAGGGGGCATGAACGGCTCAACACTCGAGGCGCGCGATGGATCATTGCGGCGATCGGGGCCGACGTAATCATGGGTGATGACAAAATGCTTGCGGCGTTCGACGTGGGTGTCGATGCGGGCCTTGAGCTGGTTCACCGAAAACGGCCGCAGGATAAGATCGTCAGCACCTGAATTCAGGACCCGGCTCACCAGAGCGTGGGTTTTCTGCCAGGCGGTTACGATGATCACCAGGAACGGATTGGCATGCCCGCCCGTGCCCTGACGCATGTGCTGGATCATGTCGCAGAGTTCGGCGTCGGCCCCCTGGGCCTCGCATAACGCCAAATCGGGAGAGCACTTCTTGATGGAGTCGCCAAACGCGTCGAGCGTCGACACCGCTTCGATGTTGCGGAATCCAAGCGTGTACAAAACCGCGCGCGTCGCATTCCTGTGCGTCGCCACCGGATCGTAAATCAACGTGTCCGCGGTCTCGTAACTGAGCCTTGCCATTCCGGCCCACCATTCTACCCGCGCCGAGTTTGGCGGTTCGCGGGTTAAGGAATGGTGGGCCGCATTGGTTAAAGGCCTATACCGGCGCGGCTTTTTCGCGCGCGCCGGTACCCAGGATGGGCCTGGCGCCTTATGGAGCGGCGTTGATGATGGTCAGGAAATCGGCGGCTTTCAGGCTGGCGCCGCCGACCAGCGCCCCGCCCACTTCCGGCTGAGCCAGGATCTCTTTGGCGTTCTTCGGGTTAACGGAGCCACCGTAGAGGATTTCGATTTTGGCACCGGCATCGCCGAAGCGTTTGACCAGTTCCGCGCGGATATGGCGGTGCATTTTGGCGATGTCGTCGTTGGTCGGCGTACGGCCGGTGCCGATCGCCCAGACCGGCTCATAGGCAATGGCGACGACCTGCGAAGCGGCATCCGCCGGCACGCTGTGGGCGAGCTGGTGGCTGACCACCGCCTCTTCCTTGCCTGCCAGACGCTCGGCTTCGGTCTCGCCGATACAAATCATGACGCCCAGGCCTGCCCGCCAGCCCGCTTGAGCCTTCGAGGCGATCAGTTCGTCCGATTCGGCGTGGTACTGGCGCCGCTCGGAATGGCCCACGATCGTCCAGGTCGCCCCGGCATCCTTCAGCATTTCCGGTGCAATATCGCCCGTGAAAGCGCCCGAAACCTTCGGATGGCAGTCCTGACCACCGATTCCCACGGTCGATCCTGCCGCAGCCTTGGCCACCCGCTCGATCAGCGTGGCGGGCGGGCAGATCACCACTTTGACATCCGCCCGGGGCTTCAGCCCGGCGATCAGGGCCTTAACCTCCACGATGGAGGCCTCCAGGCCATTCATTTTCCAGTTTCCTGCGATCAACAAGCGCATCTCCTTGCCGTTAAGAAGGGGTCTCCCTATCATCCGCCGCCTTCCACCGCTATGCGATTTCATCGCCCTCGGTAACCAGAACCCGGCCAGAAACGGACACGCCATGCTTCAAGAAATGCGGAAATACTCCAAGTCGTGGATCGCCAACATCTTCTTGGGGCTTTTGACGCTCACGTTCGTGTCCTGGGGCGTCGGCGACGTCATCAGCGCCCAGCAGGACAATTCCGTCGCCAAAGTGGGCGGCACGGCGATTGATAAGGGCGAGTTCAGCCGCGACTACCGCAACGCGATGCGCGAAGAGGGCATGCGCCGGACCGGCCAGACCCTGACCGACGATGAAGCCCGCAAGCTCGGTTTGGGCAACATCGTGCTCGAACAGAAGATTGCGACGACGGCGCTCGACAATGTCGTGCATAAGCTCGGGCTCACCGTGAGCGACGCGGCCGTCACCGCGTCAATCCAGCGCTACTCCGGCTTCGCGGGCCTGACCGGCCAGTTCGACCGCCAAGTGTTCCAGCGCGCCATCGAGCGCTTCGGCTATTCCGAGCAAGGCTTCATCGAGCAGATTCGCTCCGACATGGCCCGCTCGCAGCTCTCCCGCGCGCTTGAGGATGGATTCACGCTGCCGCCGGGTTACGCCAGATATCTGTTTGCCTATTTCTTCGAGACCCGCGCCGCGGACTACATCGTGGTTGAGGACAAAGCCCTCGGTGCCATACCGACACCGCCCGACGCCACGCTGCAGGCTTATATCAAAGCCCATACCGATCAGTTCTCGACGCCAGAATACCGCGATGTGAACTATGCCTGGATCGCGCCGTCGGACGTCTCGGCCGGCCTCAAAGTCACGGACGATCAGATCAAGCAGGCCTACGAGGAAAACAAGAGCACCTACGTCATCCCCGAAAAGCGCGACGTACTGCAGCTCAATTTCACCACCGAAGCCGCCGCCAAGGCTGCCTTCGACAAGGCCTCCACGGGTGGCAAGTTCGAAGACCTTGCCAACGAGGCCGGCGAAAAGGCGGTGCCGCAGGCGACCATGACCGAGGAAGATCTCGGCAGCTCCGGCAAGGCCGTGTTTGCGGTTGCCAAAAACGGCGTCGCTGCGCCGCAGAAGACCCCGGCCGGCAAGTGGGCGTTGTTCAAGGTCACGGCGATCACCCCCGGCGTCAACCGCACCCTCGACCAGGCAAAAGAGGAAATCCGCGGCAAGATTCTCGAACAGCTCGCGATGGCCAAGCTCACGGACATTTCGAACGCCTACACCGATGAATCGAGCAAAGGCGCCAATCTGACCGAAGCGGCCAAGAAGGTCGGCATGCATACCGGACGGGTCGCGGCGATCGACGCCCAGGGCCTCGGCCCCGATGGCAAGAAGACGGCCGCCCCCGATGATGCCGACTTCCGGGCCCTCGTGTTCCGCACCGAGGCCGGTGAAGAAGGCGACCCGCAAACCGCCAAGTCCGGGGTCGTTTATGTCGTCGCCGTCAATGGCACGACGCCGCCGAAGCTGCGCCCGCTCGATCAGGTGCGCGACCGCGCCCTCGCCGCGTGGATGGCGCAGGAACGCGCCGCTCTCCTCAAGAAGAAGGCGCAGGAACTGACCGCCCAGGTCAACCGTGAAGGCACGCTCGACAACGCCGCCAAGGCGATCGGCGCCACCGTCCAGAAGAGTCCCGCGATTCCGCACGGATTTGCCGATGCGACCTTCGGAACGCCTCTGGTACAAGCGATCTTCCAGGTCGGCCCGGGCCAGGCGGCGCTCGGTCCGCGCGCGTCCGGCGGCGGCTATGTCATCGCTCGCATCACCGGCATCGTCCATCCGGCACTGCCCGAAAAGAGCCCGCAATACCTGATGGCGTTGCGCCAGCTCGCCGGCCAAGTCGGCGGCACGATGAGTGAAAGCTATATCGCCCAGCAGCGCGTTGATCAGAAGGTCGACTACAACAAGAAGAATATCGACAGCGTCCAGGGCTCCGAGGCGCAGTAAGATGTCGATCCTTCCCGAATTCGCGAGTTTCGCCGCCAAATACCAGGCCGGCGAGGCGCAGGTTCTGTATGCGCGCCTCGTCGCCGATCTGGAGACGCCCGTCTCCGCCTATCTGAAGCTCGCCGAAGGCCGCCAGAACGCGTTCCTGCTCGAGAGCGTACAAGGCGGCGAAGCCCGCGGGCGCTACTCCATCGTTGGCCTCAAGCCCGACCTCATTTGGCGTTATTGGAACGGCAAGGCCGAGATCAACCGCACCGCCCGCGCGACGCCCGACCTGTTCGAGCCGGATACGGAAACCAATCCGCTGAATTCGCTGCGGCGGCTGCTCAACGAAACCAAACTTGCCCTGCCCGACGGTGTCCCGCCGATGGCGGTGGGTCTCTACGGCTATCTCGGCTACGACATGGTCCGGCTGATTGAAAAGCTGCCCAACGTCCCGCCCGATACGCTGGGGCTGCCCGACGCCATCCTGATGCGACCTTCCATCGTGGCGATCTTCGATACCGTCCGCGATGAAATCCTGATCGTCTCACCGGTGTGGCCGGAAGCAGGAGCGGACGCCCGTGCCGCCTATGCCCGCGCGGCGGAGCGCATCAACGACACCATCGCCGACCTCGAACGGCCGCTGCCGGTGGCGCCGGTGCCCGACAATCTGCCGAGCGGCCCGGTGCAGTCCAACATGACCCATGACGAGTACATGGTCATGGTGGCGAAGGCCAAGGAGTATATCCTGGCGGGCGACATCTTCCAGGTCGTCCCCAGCCAGCGCTTCCGCCGGCCGTTCACCCTGCCCTCGTTCTCGCTCTACCGCGCGCTCAGGCGGCTAAATCCGTCGCCGTTCCTCTATCATCTCGCCCTGCCCGGCTTTTCGATCGTCGGATCGAGCCCGGAAGTGCTGGTGCGACTGCGCGACGGCAAAGTCACGATCCGCCCGATCGCCGGAACGCGCCCGCGCGGCGCCACGCCGGAAGAAGACAAGCGCCTCGCCGCCGAACTGATCGCCGATCCCAAGGAGCGCGCCGAGCACCTGATGCTGATCGACCTTGGCCGCAACGACGTCGGCCGCATTGCCAAGGTCGGCGAAGTGACGGTGACCGACAGTTTCTTCATCGAGCGCTACAGCCATGTGATGCATCTGGTGTCGAACGTCGAAGGCGTGATCCGCGACGATCTCGATGCCGTCGATGCCTTGGCGGCGGGCTTGCCGGCAGGAACCCTTACCGGTGCGCCGAAAATCCGTGCCATGGAAATCATAGATGAGTTCGAGAAGGAAAAGCGCGGCGCCGCTTATGCCGGCGCGGTCGGCTATTTCGCCTGCGACGGCACGATGGACACCTGCATCATGCTGCGCACGGCGTTGGTCAAGGACGGCACCATGTACGTCCAGGCCGGCGGCGGCATCGTCGCCGACAGCGTGCCGGAAAGCGAGTTCCAGGAAACCGTCAACAAGGCAAAAGCCCTGATGACCGCCGCCGATGAAGCGGTCCGCTTTGCCAACGCGGCCAAGCGGGGGCAATAAAAAAAGTGAGTAGGGAATAGTGAATTGTG
>NZ_JBWZET010000151.1:0-2042 GCF_056722145.1 Rhizomicrobium sp.
GTCTGCCCGGCAGAAAGCGACACGCGATGAACGACGACCAGCCGCAGGGTAATCCCTGGATCAAGAACCTTCTGGTGTACGGCGGGATTTTCCTGGCGCTGCTGCTGGTGGTTTCGATGTTCAGCGCGCGCAGCGATTCGACCGGCACCTTGATGCGCTATTCGGATTTCCGCGCCCATGTCGCGGCGGGCGATGTGCGCGAGGTGCAGATCGGCTCTGACCGGATCACCGGCACGCTCAAGAACGATCAGCAGTTTCAGACCGTGCCGATCCCGGGCGATACCGATCTTGCCAAGGCGTTGCAGGACAAGGGCGTGCAATATGCGGGCAAGGCGGCGGAAGAGCCCAATGTCCTGCTCTATTTCCTCGCGCAGTCGCTGCCGTTCCTGCTGATTCTGGGGATGGTCGTCTTTGCGCTGCGCCAGATGCAGAAAGGCGGCGGATCGGGCGCGATGGGCTTTGGCAAGTCCAAGGCCAAGCTGTTGACCGAACGGTCGGGCCGGGTCACGTTCGACGATGTTGCCGGGATCGACGAAGCGCGCGAAGAGCTGCAGGAAATCGTCGAATTCCTGCGCGATCCCAGCCGCTTTTCCAAACTCGGCGGGCAGATTCCCAAGGGCGCCTTGCTCGTCGGCAGCCCCGGCACCGGCAAGACCTTGCTCGCGCGCGCCATCGCGGGCGAAGCAGGCGTGCCGTTTTTCACCATTTCGGGTTCCGACTTTGTCGAAATGTTCGTCGGTGTCGGCGCCAGCCGCGTGCGCGACATGTTCGAACAGGCCAAGAAGAACGCGCCCTGCATCGTCTTCATCGACGAAATCGACGCGGTCGGTCGTCATCGCGGGCATGGCCTGGGCAATTCGAACGACGAACGCGAACAGACGCTCAACCAGTTGCTGGTCGAAATGGACGGGTTCGAGGCCAACGAAGGCATCATCATCATCGCCGCGACCAACCGCCCCGACGTGCTCGATCCGGCGCTGCTGCGTCCGGGCCGGTTCGACCGGCAGGTGGTCGTGCCGATCCCCGACATCGAGGGTCGCGAAAAGATCCTTGGCGTGCACATGAAGAAAGTGCCGCTCGCGCCCGACGTCAATCCGCGCGTGATCGCGCGCAGCACGCCCGGCTTTTCGGGCGCGGACCTCGCCAACCTGGTGAACGAGGCGGCGCTGCTCGCCGCGCGCCGCAACAAGCGGCTCGTTGCGATGCAGGAGTTCGAGGACGCCAAGGACAAGGTGATGATGGGCGCCGAGCGGCGTTCGATGGTGATGACCGAGGAAGAGAAGAAGATGACCGCCTACCACGAGGCCGGTCACGCGCTCGTCTCGATCCACGAGCCGGCGTCCGACCCGATCCACAAGGCGACGATCATCCCGCGCGGGCGGGCGCTGGGCATGGTCATGCGCCTTCCCGAGCGCGACAGCTATTCGTACCACCGCGACAAGATGCACGCCAACTTGTCGGTGGCGATGGGCGGCCGCGTTGCCGAGGAGCTGGTGTTCGGCTATGACAAGGTGTCGAGCGGCGCGTCCGGCGACATCCAGTACGCGACCGGGCTCGCGCGCAACATGGTCACCAAGTGGGGCATGTCCGACAAGCTCGGCCCGCTCCAGTACGAGGACCAGCAGGAAGGCTATCTCGGCATGGGCGGCTCGCAGCGGCTGATGGCGAGCGACGAGACCAACCGCCTGATCGACAGCGAGATCCGCACGCTGGTGGACAGCGCCCACGTCCGCGCCACCGGCATCATCCGCGGCGGCGAGGACAAGCTGCACCTGCTCGCCAACGCGCTGCTCGAGTACGAGACGCTGACCGGTGACGAGATCAAGCAGTTGCTCGACACCGGCAGGCTCGACCGGCCCGACGCGCCCACGGGTGGGGTGCCGCGCGTGCTTCCCGCGCGTGGCGCCACCGTGCCGCGCGCCGGCAAGCGGTTCAGCGAGCCGACCCCGGCCTGAACCACGCTACCGGCTGTCGCCGGCCAGCCACTGCGCCAGCCGCGAGCGCGGATCGTCGAGCAGCGCCGCCGGCGATCCCGTCTCGAC
>NZ_JBWZET010000152.1:0-12303 GCF_056722145.1 Rhizomicrobium sp.
CCCTGCAATGGCTCTCACGCATGGAAAAAAATATCGTTTCTTAAGTGTATCAATTTTTGCAGTCGCGATTGCGGCTGAACTTTCACAGATGTTTTGGGAACTACCATAGAAAAAGTCCCTGCCAGGAATGTCGCTTCCTGGCGGATATTGTTGAAAAACTATTCCGGACCTGATTTTGCGCAACTATGATTCCACCGATGCGCAAAATACGCACCAATTATTCAAACAAATCGCAGCACTGATTCAATGATTGCGTTACATCCTTAGGCGAACGAGTTTTTCAACAAAATCGGCGCAAAGCGGACATCCCCCTCTCCCGCGCGGCTATGCTGCGCCGGACGACCTCTGCCCCGCTGAAGAAGTGGGGGAGCCGTCTTTGGCGGGTCTCAGACCCTTCGGCTGATGGCGTTGTTGCGAAGCGTTCCCAAACAAAAAGTTTCACGCGGAGACGCGGAGCGGGCGGAGCAGATGATGGCCGATGGGAAGAGCGATTGGGGTGAGAGTAAAAACTCGCTGGCGGATTTGGCCGGTGAGCAGGGCGTGCCGCGAGTTTTTACTCTGACCCCAAACTCCCAATGACCCCGCGTCTCCGCGTGCCTCCTTGTTTGCGCACGGTGCGTGCTTCGAGGCTCGCCGCATGACGGCGCAACACTCTTTAGACGGCATGACGCGGCTCGCTCCTCAGCATGAGGGGAGTTTTAAGAGAGTTTGGTAAGAGCCTTTTTGATTGTCCTCCGCTCTAATATTCGAACTGATAGCTCAGCCCGATCGAGTCGCCGTTGTCTTGCAGCGGGGTGGAGGGGGTGGTGGCGGCGCGGGGGCCGGTGTTGACTTGGGCTTGGGCTTTCAGGTGCTTGGTGATGTCGACCTGGACCGTTGCCTTGGTGCCGCCGGACAAATCCTGCTGGGCGCCGATGTAGACGTTACGCAACACATACTTTCCCGCCTCGATGCTGGTCGAGCCGATGCCGCTGGCGCCCGACCCGTTCGAGCCCACCGCAAGGCGGTCGAGCCCGAGGCTTTTGCGCATGGTGCCGACCGGATCGAAACCGCCGCCGCCGCCGCTCAAGGTCGCCGCCGCCTGGGCGACGCTGGCAAGCTGCATCGCCGACAGCGATTTCGAACTCTGCTGGAACAGAAGCTGGGCGAGGATTTCATCCTGCGGCAACGACGGCGTGCTCGACAGCTCGATGTGCGGCGCCGAGGCGGTGCCGGTGATCTTCAGCGTCGCGGTGATGCCGTTCGAGTCCTGCTGCGCCACCAGATCGAGACTGGGATCGAGGCGGCTGCGCAACGCCTGGCCGTTGAAGCTGATCCGGCCCGAGGTGAAGGTCAGATTGGCGCCGCCGAGGCTGAGCGTGCCGCGCCGCATTTCGAGCGCCCCTTCCACCTGCGGCGCGCCGCTGCTGCCGGTGATGGTGAGCGAGCCTTCGAACTCCGCTTCCAGCCCGCGACCGCGCACGAAAATCTGCCCCGGCGACGTCACCTTGAGATCAAGCGCGATGCGCGTCGTTTTCGGCGGCGGCACCGGCGGGCCCTGGCGATGACGGCGGACGTTGAGGCTCGCCACCTCGGCAGGGAATTTCTCCGGGATGTTGATATTGCCGCGGCGAATGGCGAGGGTGCCGGCAAGGCGCATCTCGTCGCTCAAATGGCCCTGCAATTTCAGCTCGGAATCGAGCGTGGCGGTCATCAGGTCGCTGGAAATCGGCCGCGCGTTGGACGCCTTGAAAGTGATGTCGACCGGCGTGCCCTTGGCGGCGAGATCGATCGTGCCGGACCCGGAAATCGTGCCCGGCCCTGCCTTCGCCGTGAATTTGCTGAGCCGGATCGCCGAGCCTTGCGCATCGATGACGGCATTGACATCGGTGAGCGCGAGGCCGCGGGTGTAATCCTGAACCTGCGCGCCGGTCAGCGTCGCCTGCCCGACCACGTTGGGATTGGCGGTGGTGCCGGTGACCGCAACATTGAGCGCGATCTTGCCGCGCACGTTCTCGCCGATCGACGCCAGCCCCGACAGGATGACGCCGAGATCGGCGGTGCCATTGGCCTTGACCGCCATCGATCCTTGCGCCGGAACCGTGCCGGCAACGGTGAGCTGCATCGCCTTGGCTTCGACGAAGGTGGCGGCGAATTTGACGCCATCGGCGTAATCGATCGGCGCCGGCTGGGCCAGCGTGATGGTCTGATCGCGCCACACCCCTTCGAAGCGGGTGATGGTGGCGTGCTTGGCCCTGGTGTCGGCAGCCGCGTCCATCGCAACGCTGAAGGCCTGGCCATCGCTGGTGGCGATTTGCGTCTTGGCGGCGAGAGTCAGCGCGGTGAGCGGGCCGTTGAGGTGCGCTTCCGCCGAACCCGATGCCGCCCCGGTAGCGAAATGGGGCACCGCGACGGTCAACGCCAGCACCGGGGCGGCGAACGGATTGGCGATGGTGCCGGCGATATCGAGACGGTCGACCTTGGTCGCACCGGCGACAAGATTGGCGATGCCGGCATGGACGGCGGCGACATTGCCGCGGAAATCGGTGCGGGCATCGACGCTGCCCGCCAGCGCGGCGCCGACCAGCGGCGCGAAATCGGCGAGCCGGGCGATCCGCACACTGACGGAGCCCTGCGGTGTGGCACCGGCGATCAGCACCGAGCCTTGGGCGTGGGCGCTGCGCCAGCTGGCGTCGGCGATATCGATTTTCCAGTCGCCCGGCTGGGCGGCGGCGACATCGGCCTTGACCGATACCGGCGAGCCATCGAAACGGCCGGCCGCGCGCAGATGGGCATTCTTGAACGCGGGAAGCCCCAGGATTTCGGCATCGAGCGTGACGGTCTGGCGAGGCGTGCCTTTGGTCGCGGCCAGAGCGGTGCCGTGCAGCGTCAAGGTGCCGTTCTGCGGCGTGCCACTGAGGTTGGCGCGCAGGTTGATGTCGCCGATCAGCGTCGGCGCCAGACGCGACAGATCGTTGAGCGCGATGTCGGCGGTAAAGGATTGCCGCGTCGGGGTGGAGTTGCCGCGCACATTGGCTTTCGCCGCGGCCGCTTCAAGCGAGCCCTGAACAGTAAGGCCCGAGGTATCGATGCTGGCGGTGGCGGCGAGTTTCGCCGTTCCCAACAGCCGCGCTACCGCACTGTCGCCGCGCGCCGCGATGGTGCCGGCCGCCTTCACCTCGGTCGTCGTGTCGGTGCGGCGGAAATCGGCGGTGAAATCGGCGCGGCCCTCGGCAGCTAGACCCGTCAGCGGTGCCAATGCGGCGAGCGACGGCGCTGCGAGCTTGACCGAGCCGGTCATCGGCAGGCGCGTGGTGGTGTGGCCGCTGGCGGTCAGAGCGGGATGGCTGAGGGCGAAGCGCACCGGGCGGTCGGGCGCGGCGAGATCGGCATCGGCAGTGATCGCCACGGGCGCCGACGCGAACACCGGCTTCTTCTCGCCCGCGAGCACCAACCCCTCCAAGCGGCCGCCGAAATGGGCCTTGCCGCCGGTGCCTGTGATCGTCGCATCGATCAGCGCGATGCGCGTGCCGCCCGACACCAGGCCGGAAATCTTGGCGCCGGCAGCGATGTCGGGCCGCTTGAACGGGCCGTGCAAATGCCCGCGCACCGAGACCAGCGACCACGCCAGCGTCTTGCTCGGCTGCATCGCCGGTGCGACGACGGAAAAATCGATGTCGGCCTCGTCGGCCTTCAGATCAAGCGCGCCGCCGCCGAACATGTCGAGCAGGCCGGCGGTCAGACTGAAGCGCACCGCATTGGCCCTGCCCTGCACACCGGCGTTCGCTTCCACCACCACCGGCCCGAGATCGGGCAATCCGATCAGGCCGCCCGCCAGCCCCTCGCCGTCCTCATCGACACGGATGGTGCCGCGGGCGACGTCGTCGGCAATGCCGAAATGGATTTCATAGCGGCCCGGCGCATCCTGGCGGCGGATGGACAGATCGGCGGCCACGTCGTGGCGCGAGGCATAATGCAGCTTGCCCGCGGCCGACAGCACCGCGCGCCGCCCCAGCACCGCCGGATCGAGCGTGATGTCAGGCAGCGCGATGGCGCCGATGTCGATCACCGTGGTGGAGGGGCTGGCGGTCGTCTGCGGCGGCTGGCGGTTGCGGGCGACGGCGATCTTGTCGGCGGCGATGCGGTCGATGCGGATGTGGCTGCCGAGCGCCGACAGCGGATGCCAATCGAGCTTGACGCCCTCGGCGCTGAGCCACGGCCCGCCGCCATCGCGCAGCGTCAGCTTCTCGACCGCGAGATGGCTTGGCGTGCCGGAAATCCCCTCGACCGCCACCATGCCGCCCGACAAGGGCTCGATCAGCCAGCCGAGCAGGCGGTGGCCGGGCGGGGTGTAGAGGGCGAACAGGACGAACAGCAGCAATCCGCCTACGGACGAACCGGCGATCACGCCCAAGCGCTTGCCATTGCGCCTTATCCATGACGCCAAAGATGATCCCATCTAGAAGGCCTGGCCGATGCTGATGTAAATCTCGAACGCGTCCCCGTTCGGGACTTTGGTCACCGGCACCGCGACATCGGCCCGGATCGCCCCGATCGAAGTATAGTAGCGCGCGCCGACACCGGCACCCACCTCAACGCTGCCGTTGAGCGGAAGACTGTCGGCGCTTGCCTGTCCTGCATCAACGAACGCGGCGAAACCGTAATCGCTCCACAGCCGCTGGCGATATTCCAGCGACACCGCGTCGATCGAGGCCGCGCCGGTGGGATGGCCGTTGGCGAAATGCGGACCGATCGACTGATAGCGGAAACCGCGCACCGTGCCCGAACCGCCGGCATAAAGGCGCTGGTCCGGCGGCAGATCGAAATTATCGCCGCCCTGGATCGAGCCCACCAGGGCGCGCGCGGCGATCACCGAACGGCCGTCGCCGGAGACGTCGAAATACACCGAGCCCGAGGCCTGCAGCACCGTGAACAGCAGCGTCTTGGCGCCGAACGCCACCGTCGGCGTCACCGAAACGGAAGCGCGCGCGCCCTTGACCGGATCGGCGAGCGGGTCCTTGAGGCCGGTGGTGTCGTAAACCGCCGTCACCGGCGCGGCGAGCAGGTCGTAGGAATAGTCGAAGCCTTCCTGCGAAACCTCGTCGTGGGTGTAGGTCAGGCCGGCGGTGCCGTTCCACAGTTTGGAGAATTTCTTGCGCGCGAAAATGCCGAACGTCTCGGCAGTCTGGGCATAGGCATCAAGGTGCTGCTTGATCGCCGCAACGTTGAGCTCCAGCTCCTGGTCGTCGCGCAAAAACCGCGGCTTGATGAATTGGGCGCCGACATCATAGCCGATGCCCTCGGTCGCCGTGCCGCCGAGCCCGATGCCCGAGGCGGTGAGATTGAGCTGCTCGCCGTTGCCGAGCAGGTTGCGATGCGACCACTTCGCCGCCAGACTGACGCCAAGGTCGGTGGAATAGCTGCCCGACAGCGCCACCGCGTGCTTGGGCCGCTCCTGCACGTCGAATTTGAGCGGCACGGACTCGTCGGACGCCGCCTCCTTCACCGCCTCCACCGAGACACCGGAAAACACGCCGAGTCCGACCAGCTTGAGCCGCGCCCGCTCGATTGCGCTCGGCTGATAAAGATCGCCGGGATGAACGGTGAGGCTGTCGCGGGCGTAGGTCTCGTTGACGTCCTTGAGGCCGACAATCGCAATCGCGCCGATCCGCATTTTGCGGCCGGGCTCCATCGCGAAGGAAATGTCGATCGCATTGGCGCTATCGTCGGCATAGGCAGCGGGGGCATCGACCTTGGCGAAGGCGTAGCCCTTTTCCTGCAGCGCCGACAGCAGCGCCCCCTGCCCGCCCAGCACCCGCGCGGCAATCGCCGGATCGCCACTGTGCAATCCGAGCACCGCGGCCCAGTCGAAGTCGGGCGGAACCGTTCCTTCCACGGCAACGCGGCGGAGCGTGTATTGCGGACCCTTCTCGATGACGGTCTTGACTTCCACCATCTGGCCCTGCGGCACCTTTTCGAGCACGTCGGGCAGCGTCTTGTCGGAAACATCGAGACCGGCAATGGTGATTTTGATGCCCGCCTTGTAGTAGCCGAAACTTTCCATCACCGTCTGAAAGCGGCCGTAATCGCCGCGGGCGCGGTCGATGAGAGCGAACGGCGGCGCCGGCGTCTTGTCGCGCAGGCTGATCAGCAGCGAGGAATCGCGCAGCGCCGCGTCGACCGCACCGTCGCCGGTATCGGGGTTGGACAGAGTGTAGCCTTGCGGATCGGCAGCCCAGGCGGCACTGACCAGAACAGCGGCGGCGAAGACGGCAGCGAGGCGGCGCATAGGATCACTTAGGCGCAAAATCCGCCCTTTGTGAAGGGCCCAAACGCCGCTTTCACCGTCTTGTGCTCCCCCAAATTACGCTACCGAAATCACGCCGCCATGCGCGGGCGATGGAAGAACAGCGCCTGCCCGATGGTCGCCCGCACCGTGTCGCGCGAGAACGGCTTGGTGACGAGATAAGTCGGTTCCGGGCGCTGGCCGGTGAGCAGGAATTCCGGATAGGCGGTGATGAACACCACCGGAACGTCAAGGTCCTCGACGATCGCCATCGCCGCATCGACGCCCGACGAACCATCGGCGAGCTTGATGTCGGTCAGGATCAGCTCGGGCCGGCGCTGGCGGGCAAGCCGCACCGCATCGTCGCGCGTCGCCGCGATGCCGACCACGCGATGGCCGAGTTCGTTGACGAGGTTTTCGAGATCGAGCGCGATGATCGCCTCGTCCTCGATGATCAGGACGCGCGATTGCAGATTCTGGTCGATGGCGGCCAGCGCCGCATCGATCTCCTCGCGCACCTCGGTTTCGGAGGCGTCGAGAATGTAGGCGGCTTCCGCAACCGTGAAGTCTTCCACCGAGGTCAGCAGCAGCGCCTCCCGGTTGTCGGGCTGCAGAGCCTGCAGGCGCTGCTCGACGGTGGTGTCGGCACTTGCCTCTTCCGCGCCGGGAAGGTGGATATTGGACGACCATAGTTCGTGGAACAAACGATAGAGCCCGAGCCGCGACGGCACGCTGTCGGGAAGGCTCATATTGCCGTCGAGCAGCGACTCCAGGAGCACACGGACATAGTTGTCGCCGGTGTCCTGCGAACCGGTCAATGCCCGGGCGTAGCGGCGGAGGAACGGAAGATGCGGGCCCAGCGTTTCGGTCATGGTCATAGCGTACCCTTCCCCAATGTAAGCGAGGGGCGAGCGCGCCCCGACGGTTCCTAAAGTCGTGCCGAAAAACTCTGTTCCCTGCCAGGAACAAAAAAGCGGCTTGGTTGTTATTCAGCCTGACAACGCTCAGCCGACAGCGCTCGATTCCTTCCGTTACCTATCGCGGTCAGAGGGCTTTGATGGACAACAAACAGCAGCAAAGGTCCCCGACAATGGAGCGACCGCCGGAAACGATGGAAGCCGACCTCAAGGAAAGCGCTCGCAAATACAAGGCGCACCAGAAGGCGATCACGCGCGGCCTGAGGAAATTCTTCGACACCGTCGCCTCCGAACCCGTGCCGGACGAGTTCATGTCGCTGTTGCGCAAGATGGACGAGGGAAAGCCGGAATGAGCCGCCCCCTCGAAAGACCCCGCACGCCGATGCCGGCGGATTCGCATTCCTTCCGCGACGGGCTGGTGGAGATGATCCCGATCCTGCGCGCCTTCGCCCGCTCGCTGTGCGGTCAGCGCGATCTCGCCGACGACCTCGCCCAGGAGACGCTGGCGAAAGCCTGGCAGGCGCGCGACAAGTTCCAGCTCGGCACCAATCTGAAGGCTTGGCTGTTCGTGATCTTGAGAAACGAATTCTATTCCAACCACCGCCGCGCCAAAACCGCCGCCGATTACAACGCCGCCTATTCGCACGCCTCCGAAGGCGCCGATGCCGAACAGCACGCCCGCCTCGACCTCACCGACCTGATGCGGGCATTCAGCCAGCTGCCGTCGGAGCAGAAGGAGGCACTGATCCTCACCGCCTCGGAATTCTCCTACGACGAAGCGGCGCAAATCTGCGGCTGCGCCGTCGGTACCATCAAAAGCCGCGTGTCGCGCGCCCGAAAGCAGCTGCAGACGCTGGTGGAAGGCACCGCGGGTCATCTCCCGGACCGGCGCGACAAGACCAGCCCGAACGCCGACGATCTCGCCGACGCCCTGTTCCGCAAGGTGCGGGAAGCAAACGCGGAGAAGTTGGTGCGCTAGTCGGTGACGGCGCCTCCGGGGGTAGTTGTGCTCGGTTCCATTCGTCCGCGGCTTATGCTGTTCGTCGGCTTGGCACTCGCCCCGGTGGCCCTGGCGAGCCTGGTGCAGGCGATCTTGAATTTTCGCGCCTACCAGCATGAGACCGACCGCATCCTGGTCCAGACCGCACTCTATGCGGCGTACAGCGAGCAGAATGTCTTCACCCGCGCCGAGCAGGTGCTGCGCTCGCTGGCGCGCCGGCCCGAGCAGACCCGCGTCACGGCCGACTGCTACCGCGAGCTGTCGGATTCACTCGTCGGTGCATTGCCGATCGTCAATCTCACCCGTGTCGACAGCGATGGGCATGTCATCTGCATGGGTGCGGTGGCGCCCGATACGCCGATCTATGCCCGCCTGGCGTGGTGGAACGACCTGCGCAAGGCCGATCACATCATCGTCGGCAACCAGTTCACCAGCAAAATCCTGAACCGGCCGCTGCTGCCGATCGCCCTGCCCTTGCACGATGGCGACGGCCGTTTTTCCGGCGCGATCAGCGCGTCCGTCGATCTGAACTGGCTGGAAAGCGCGCCGCAAGTCACCAAACTGCCGAACGGCGCGCTGTCGCTGATCCTCGACGGCTCGGGACAAGTGCTGGCGTCGAACGAGCCGGTATCGTCGGAGCTGGCGACTGCAGTGATCGGCAAGCGCAAGGCGGAACACACCCGCGTCTTCACCGTCAACAGCGATGCCGGCAAGCGCTGGCGCTGGGTGGCCGAACCGATCGGCATCTCCGACAAATACGTCGCCTTCGGCATTCCCGAACCGCGGCTGCTCGGTGTCTTCCGCTGGTACCTGCTCGCCGACGTGCTGCTGACGCTGGCGATCGTCGCCGCCACCTGCGCCGCGATCTGGCTCGGCACCGAGTGGCTGGTGGTACGCTGGACGCTGTATCTCAAGCGCGTCGCGGTCGCCTATGGCCGCAACCACTACACCCTGTCGCTCGACGACATGCGCGAGGCGCCGGTCGAATTCCGCCTGCTCGGACGCGAGATGAAACGCATGGCGCTGGCGATCCAGGATCGCGACCGCACCCTGAGCCAGGCGCTCGAGCAGCAATCGAAAATGACCCGCGAGATCCATCACCGGGTCAAGAACAACCTGCAGATCGTTTCCAGCCTGATTTCCATCTACGCCCAGAACATCGCCAATCCGGTCGCCCGCAGCGCTTTTCGCCAGATCATCGCGCGGGTCGATGCCCTGACCCTGATCCAGCGCCAGATCGAGAAGAACGACAGCGATCCGACCCTCAACATGCCGGTGCTGTTCGATCATCTCGCCGATCAGGTCCGCACCCTGGCGGCGGAAAGCAACCAGACCTTCCGGCTGCACCTGACCATCGAACCGCGCTGGCTGCCGCCCGACATCGCGACCCCGATCGTGCTGTTCGCCATCGAGGCGCTCAGCTTCGACATCTTCCTGCCCTGGCCGGAGAGCCGCACCCGCACCGTGCGGCTGTCGTTTTTCAGCACCGAGGGCGGCTACATGCTGAAGATCGAAGACGAAACCGCCGGGGCGCTGCCGACGCCCGGCTCGCTGTCGGCGCGCATCCTCAGAAGCCTCGCCGATCAATTGCGCGGGCGCTATGGCGTCGACTCCCAAGACGGCGGCGGCGAAATCCTCACATTGCGCATTCCAATCGGCACGACGGTTGCCGGCGACATGGCCGAGGACAGCAACGTCTACGAACTGTCGCGCTCCAAGCCGGGCTAAGCAACCATGCGGTGCTTCGGCAGGCGCATGGTGATGACGACGCCGTCCGGCTGCCAATCGACATCGAGCGTGCCGCCGAGCTGGCCTTCCACCGTCTTCACCGCCAGGACGCTGCCGAACCCATGACGCGACGGAGGGCCGTTTACCCGCGGCCCGCCGCGTTCGGTCCACACCAGCTCGACCTGCTCGCCATCCTCGCGCGTCACCACATGGACCGTTCCGGCCGGTGCCGACAGCGACCCGTATTTGCCGGCGTTGGTGGTGAATTCGTGCAATACCAGCGCCAGGCTGGCCGTCGTGCTGGCATCGATCGCGGCATCCTCGCCTTCCACCACGATATTGGCCGTATCGCCGCTTTCAACGACGTACGGCGCGACCAGGGCATGGATCAGCGTGTGCAGCGTGGTGCCCTCGCCGCCATCGGCCACCGCAGTCTTGCGGGTGAGGTCGTGGGCGCGCGAATAGGCACCGAGACGCTCCTGCACCGCCCGCGCCATCGCATTGGGGTTCTGCGCCGAACGCGCCGACAGGCCGATCAGCCCGCCCGCCACCGCCAGCACGTTCTTCACCCGATGGCTCATCTCGTGCAGCACCAGATTCTGATGCTCGCGAATGCGCATCTGGTCGGAGATGTCGCGCGCGATCTTGGAGGCGCCGATGATCCGCCCGGAGCGGTCGCGCAGCGGCGATACGGTAAGCGCGATCGGCACCAGCGTTCCGTCCTTGCGCTGGCGCCAGGTCTCGTAACGCGCCACCGGCGTGCCGCTGCGGATCGACTCCAAAATCGCCGCCTCTTCCTGCTGACGATCCTCCGGGATCAGGATCATCACCGGCCGTCCGATCGCTTCGGCCGCGGTGTAGCCGAACAAGGTCTCGGCCGCCTTGTTCCAGGTGATGATGGTGCCGCTGAGATCCTTCGAAATGATCGCGTCCTCGGAGCATTCCACGATCGCGGCGAGGCGCTGTTCGAGATAGGCCGCACGGTTCTGTTCGCCGATATCCAGGAGCACGTTCACACCGCCGATCAGCGTTTCGCCCTGGAACATGGGCGTTGCGTAAATGAGGAGCCGAAGCATTCCGTCCGGCCCCTCGATGCGGGCCTCGGCACCGCGGATCGGCCGGCGTTCCTTCAGCGCAATGCTCATCGGGCTTTCGCGCATCGCCACGCCGTCTGGCCAATACAGCGTGCGCGCATTGCTCCAGGCGCCATCGACTGGTTCGGCGCCGAACAACGCCACCGCGCCGGAATTGTGGAACATGATGGTGCCGGCAGCGTCCGTCGTATAGATCGCCATCGGCAGCGCGTCGAACACGCCGGTGAGCAGTCCCAATCCGTCGGCCGATGCGGAAAGCCACTCCACGCCGGCCTTGTCGGACGCGGCTGCGTGCGGGTCCGGCATTCTCAAATCGGTGAGGCCCACCGTTACTCCTTGTCGCCGGGGTGTCCCCCGGCAGGATTTTCGGCAGCGCAAAGGAGAATATTCGCACGCGCCGGAACCTACTCTAGACACAGCCGGCGAACACTGTCTTCAGCTTGCGCTCAGTCGCGGCTGTGACCTTTTTGGGATCGAGCTGGCGGCGCCTGCGGGAAGCGGCGGAACCCGCGCCGGCTCTCGGGGCTTTTCCTATCGCAACTTTCCAACGAGGCGCACACACATGCTCGGATGGGCACTCACGTTCTTCATCCTGGCGCTGATCGCGGCCTTCC
This sequence comes from Rhizomicrobium sp., assembly GCF_056722145.1. Lineage (NCBI taxonomy): Bacteria > Pseudomonadati > Pseudomonadota > Alphaproteobacteria > Micropepsales > Micropepsaceae > Rhizomicrobium > Rhizomicrobium sp. The sequence continues at coordinate 11,619 of NZ_JBWZET010000152.1, forward strand.
TCGGCTTCTTCGCCATGGCCGGGCTCGCCGCCGAAATCGCCAAGCTTCTCCTGATCGCGTTCGTCGTGCTTCTGGCCATCAGCCTGATCACCGGACGCCGCCGCACGCCGCCGATCTGATTTCACCGGAACCGCTCCCGACCCGGAGCGTTGTAGGACAGCGAGCGGGAATTCGACACGGCCGCCCAGCCCCCTTCCCAAGACCGTTCGGGAGCCCGCTCGTTCCAACCCTTCGAAAACCATGGCAGCCAAGGCAAAACCCAAACCGGCGAAGCGGCGGGACGCCGGCGCGGCGCTGTCGAACCGCCCGATCTGGTCGGGCAACCTGCGCCTGTCGCTGGTGAGCTGCCCGGTGGCGCTTTATGGCGCCGTCAGCCGCCGCCGCGATATCGCCTTCCACCTGATCAATCCCGCCACCAACAACCGCATACGGATGGTTCCGACCGATCCCGATGCCGGGCCGGTGAACCGCTCCGACCTCGTCAAGGGCTACGAGTTCGAAAAGGACCGCTACGCCATCGTCACCAACGAGGAATTGAACGGCGTGCGGCTGGAGACCACCGACAATCTCGAAATCGAACTCTTCGTTGACGCCGCCGCCATCGACCGGCTGTTCTGGAATGAGCCCTACTACCTGCTGCCCGACGGAGAGTCGGCAGTGGAAGCCTACAGCGTCATCCGCGAAG
>NZ_JBWZET010000153.1:0-6585 GCF_056722145.1 Rhizomicrobium sp.
CCGTATTTGTGCGCCATCGCCGCGGTGGCGCGAATGTTTTCGAGACTGACCGGCTGGCCGCCGCCGGCGTTATTCGTCACCGTTATCATCACGCACGGCACCGCATCGCCGGCATTGGCGAGAAAGCGCTCGAGCTTGGCGACATCCATGTTGCCCTTGAACGGGTGAATGCAATCGGGATCGTGGCCTTCTTCGATGACGAGATCGACCGCTTCGGCGCCGGTCGCTTCGATGTTGGCACGCGTGGTGTCGAAATGGGTGTTGGACGGCACCTGCTTGCGCGAGCCGCCGAGCACCGAGAACAGGATCGCTTCCGCCGCCCGGCCTTGATGCGTTGGCAAAATGTGCTGGAACGGGAACAGCGACTTCACCGCCGCCTCGAAGCGAAAGAACGAGGGGCTGCCGGCGTAGGATTCATCGCCGCCGATCAACGCCGCCTGCTGCGCCGCGCTCATCGCCGAGGTGCCGGAGTCGGTGAGCAGGTCGATCAAGACGTCGTCCGAATGCAGGCCGAAGAGGTTGTAATCGGCCGAGGCGACGAAGCATTCGCGCTCGTCGCGCGTCGTCATGCGGATCGGCTCCACAACCTTGATGCGGAACGGCTCGATGATGGTTTTCATGGCTTTACCCAGCGGCAGTGTCGGATAAGCCTGTCACGAAAATGCGTGATTGAGCAGGGTCGTTGAACGGGCCGGTGCCATCCCCTCAGCGCATGGCAGAAGGATCAGAAGCAGAAGCTGAAACTCCCGTCGCCCTCGATCTTCAGCGAGCCCATGCTGATGATGTCCATCCCCAGCAGCACATCGAATTTGGAGGAGGCGAAATTCAGCTCGGCCCCTTCGACGGGATTGCTGAAGACGTGCACGTTGGCGTCGTACAGTTCGTTACGCTGGCCGACCGTACCGAACGCGAACCCGACCTTGAAAACATAGTTATTGTGATATTGCAGGCCTGAAACACCGCGGATCGGGACCTTTCCGACCGGAATGAGGCCGACTTTTTCCGCCGCCGCATTCGTTATGCAGGTCGCCTGAGCGCCGGTATCGATTAGCGCGTTGCGTTCGGCGGCGCCGAGACGCGTTCCGCCACGCCGGCATCGAGAATGGCGACGTTCACGAAAGCTTGCGACCGATCGTGCTTACCCCAGATGCACGGCATGCGAAAAGAACCCCAGGTCGACGCTGGCTTCGGTGACTTCCTGGATTGAAAACATTTGGTCGGAATAGAGTTTTTGCCCGGCGACCAGCGCCTCGGTCAGGGTGTCGAAGAACCCGGTGATTTCGCGATGGCGCAAAAGCGCATATTGGCCGGCGTGCGTGGAAAGCAGGTCCGGCAGACGCTGCCGAAAGGCTTCAAGGTTGCGATCGACCTCGATTTGGCGCGCGTTTCTATCAGGTGCCACGAACGGTCACTCCGGACGAGGTCGCCAGGATAGCACCAGATGGTTGTGTCCGCCAAACCGCCTAATTCTTCGGCTTCAGCAGGCTTTCGAGGGTCGGGGCGAAGGCGGTGGCTTTGTAGGCGGGGAGTTTGAACGCCCAGCCGACCGTGTGGGCATTGATCGTCAAGGCTTCCTTGGCGGCTTTCTGGTTGCCCGGCGCGGCCATCGCGGCAATGCGGGCCCAGGTGGCGCCGTCGCGGCTGACGAGGTTAACCGTAACCTCCAGGCCATCGAAGCTGTGCAGCACCAGGCGCGGGCCGTCGTTGAAATTGAAATCGGTCGAGCGGGCGATGTCGTCGAAGCCGAAATCGCTGAGCGCGGCAGCAGTGGCATCGGCGGCGCCGGCAAAGACGAGTTCGCGGCCCTTGGGCAGCGGTGCGATGGTGAATGGCGCGGCGCTGGCGGTGCGGCTGGCGGTGTAGGCGGGGCCGGTGGCCGGTTTCACTTCCACCGAGGCGACATTGCCCATATCGAGATTGACGACGGATTTGTCCATCCACGCCGCCGGATCGGCTTTGATGGTGGCGGGACTCGTCACCAGGAAGCTTTGGTTCTCGCCGGCGCGGCGCACGAACAGGCCGACCTCGTCGCCCATCGGCGCCGCCTTGCCGACGATCATCGAGGCGAGCCGGTAGCCCTTGTCGGCCGCCAGCGTCACCAGCACGCCGTCGCCTTGCGGCGGCGGATCGAGATCGACGAAATGGAACAGGTCGGGGCGGTCGGTCTTGGGTTCCACCGTCTTCATCTCGGCGAAGGCGGCGAGGGTCTGGTTCAGCGTGTCGAGCGCAACCGGATAATTGCCCTTGCCCGGCAGCACCCAGCCCTTGGTCGGCACGAACGCGACTTCGAAGGCGCCAAACTTCTTCGACACGATGTAGATGTGGGTGGTTTCGCGATTGACCAGCTTGTGCTTGAGGCCGGGGAACAGATCCATCGGCTGATAGCGCGGCGCCAGCACGGCCTCGCGATAATAGAGCCCGCCGAGCGCGCCGCCGACGCTGACCAGTGCGACCGCCAGCAGCGCCGCCAAACGGCGGTCGCGACGACCATGGAAAAAGGCGGGGGCGTTCATGGCCGGCTCACAGATGGATGGCGCGGGCGCGACGGCGCCGGCGAATCCAGGCCAGCACCAGCGCGAACGCGGCGACCAATAGCGGCACCACCACGATGTTGATCAGCGCCAGCATGTCGCCGAGGGCATCGACGTCCTGGCGCAGATTGTGCTGCACCTGCCGCAGCTGGGTGCGGATTTCGGCGAGCTGACGCTTGAAAGCGTCGATCGCCTTCTGCTGCTGCGCCGACAATCCGCCCTGCGTGCCGCCCTGACCGCCGGCCTGCAGCGCGCGCAGCTGCTGTTCGGTGTCGGTGAGGCGGGCCTTGAGCGCATCTTCCTGCTGCTTGAACTCGCGTTCGGCGTCGGACTGGATGTCGCGCACCTTGAGGAAGGGGCGGTCGTTGGTGGCGCGGGTCCTGAGCGAGATGAGATCGGCCGAGCCGGTCAAATTCTCGATGGCGCCGAGCACGAAGGCATCGTTGTTGGCGAACGGCGCCGCCACCGCCTTGCCGTACATCTGCTCGACGCGGACCCAGAACTCGTCCTTGAACACGTCGGTGTCGGCCATGACGATGACGTTGATGTTGCTCGCACCCGCCACCTGCGTACCGGCGGCGCCCGCGGGCGCCCCATGGGGGAACGCGGTCTTGGCCGGGCCGGTGATCCGCGCGGTGATGATGTATTCCTCGCCGGTCGGATTGACCGACGACATCACCTCCTCAGGATTGGTCATTGCCCGCAGCCGGGTCTCCGCCACATCGAGCAGCGAGGCCTTGTCGGACGAGCCCATCAGCGAGGCGAACTTGGTGGTGGCGTTCTTGAGCGGCTTCAGCGCCCCGGCGCCGCCGAGATTGACGGCGCGCAAATTGGCGGTGACCGGATCGTCTTCGGAGAACTGATCGGCGGTCAGGTGCAGCCACACCGGATAGGCCATCGGCTGACCTTCGCGGGAAAGCTGCACGCGCTGCGCCAGCTTGAGATCGCCGATTTCCTTGGTGGTATCGAAGGCGATGCCCCACGACTGGAACAGGCGCGGCAAGGTCGAATAGGCGGCCAGCTGGCCGGGTTGCATGCCGCCCGTCTGCGCCAGTTCGGAATCGGGATCGACGAACACCAGCGCGCGGCCGCCCTTCAGCACGAACTGGTCGATGGCATAGGTCTGCAGGTCGGTGAGGGCGCCCGGCTGGACGATCATCAACACGTCGGTGCCGGCCGGAATCGCGGTGAAGTCGGGCGGCAGCATGTCGGTGGCATAGGCCTCCGACAGTTCCTGGTAGATCGCATAGGGGCGCGAGCGGCCAGCCATCATCGCCTGCATGCCGCCGGCGCCGGTATCGAGCGGCAGGCCGGAAATGATCGCGACCTTGTACTTCTTCGGCGTCGACAGCCGGTAGATCAGGGTGGTCAGGTCGTATTCGAGCAGGCCCTCACGCTCGGGGCTGAAATAGGGAAGGACCTCGTGCCCGTCGATGCGGTTGGTGCCGACGAGGCCGAAATAGACCGACTCGCCGGACTCGGTCGGCACCGGCGTGATGCCGGCGGCACTGGCTTCATCTTCCGCCGGCGTGTAGGGCTCGGGATCGACTTCCTCGAGGATGATCTTGCCGTGGCTGCGGCTGGCGTATTCGCGGAGCAGATCGCGCACACGCTGGGCATAGGCGCGGGTCTGGGCGTACTCGCTGGCGGTCTGCTTCGAGAAGAAGAAGCGCAGCGTCACCGGTTCCGACAGGCCGTTGATGATGTGCTTGGTGCCGTCCGACAGCGTGAAGCGGTGGGTGTCGGTGAGATCGATCTTGGCGGTGGTGACGGTGGCGTCGATCGCGATGTTGACGCCCAAGAACACCGCCGCGGCAAGCGCGATGGCGGCAATGGCGTAGTTGCGGCGGGAGAGCTGCATCTCAGCCTCCCTTCTTGAGGTCGACCACCACGATATTGGCGGCCAGGAACAGGGCGATCAGCGAGAAGAAGAACACGAGGTCGCGCAAATCGAGCACGCCCTGGGTGATGGAGGTGAAATGGGTCACGAAGCTGAACGAAGCGACGGCCTCCACGATGGCGTCGGGCGCCCAGGAGCGGAACACGTCGAGCACCAGCGGCGAGCCGGAAACGGTGAACAGGAAGCACACCACCACACTGACGACGAAGGCGATCACCTGATTGCCGGTGGTGGCCGAGATACAGGCGCCGATGGCGAGATAGCCGCCCGCCACCAGGAACGAGCCGATGTAGCTCGCCAGGATGACGCCGTTGTCGGGCGCACCGAGGTAATTGACCGTCAGCCAGATCGGGAAGGTGAGCAACAGCGCGATGCCGGTGAAGGCCCAGGCGGCGAGGTACTTGCCGATCACGGTCGCCCATAACGGGATCGGCAGCGTGAGGAGCAGCTCCATCGTGCCGCTGCGCCGCTCGTCGGCCCACAACCGCATCGAGATCGCCGGCACCAGGAAGAGATAGAGCCACGGGTGATAGGCGAAGAACACCGACAGGTCGGCGATGCCGTTCTCGAAGAAGTGGCCGACATAAAAGGTGAAGGCCCCCATCGTGAACAGGAAGATCACGATGAAGACATAGGCGAGCGGGGTGGCGAAATAGCCGCCAAACTCGCGCTTGAAGATCGGCCAGAGGGTGCGGAAGAAGCGGGGGATGGTCATCGAGGAGCGGTCCCCGAAAGTTTGAAACTTGTCATGGCCCGCGACTGCGGGCCATCCAGGTCACGCATGCACGAACACGTCGGAAAGGCCGCGGCGCTCACTGTCAAAGACGGAGCAACACGACCTGGGTCGCCCGCATTGGCGGGCGATGACACCGAGGTTGCGGGTGCGTTGTGCCAAGGCTTCCTCATTTGCGGGCCGCCTGTGCTGAGGCGCGGGCCGCGTCCGACGTCGTGATGGCGCGGAAGACTTCGTCGAGCCGGCCGGGTTCGGCGTACAGCTCCTTCACGGTCCACGCTTCCTTGGCCGCCAGTGCGCTGACCGCTTCGATCAGAAGCGCCCCGCTCTTGGGGAAGGCGGTGAGGCGCACGGTGTCGCCCAAGGGCTTGCGCTCGACCTGGGCGACCGACGTGATCGCCTTCAGTTTGGTCGCGGCGCCCTCGGCCTCGATCTCGGGCAGGGTCAGGGTCACCGCATTATGATAGCGCGAACGCGCCAGCAGTTCGGTCGGTGTGCCATCGGCGACCAGCGTGCCGCGGTCGATGATCACGGCGCGGGTGCAGATCGCTTCCACTTCTTCCAGGAGATGGGTGGAGACGATGATCGCCTTTTCCGCCGCCATGTCGCGGATCAGTCCGCGCACCGCGTGTTTCTGGTTGGGATCGAGACCGTCGGTCGGCTCGTCCATGATCAGCACCGGCGGATCGTGCAGGATCGCCTGCGCCAGGCCGACGCGGCGCTTGAAGCCTTTCGACAGGGTTTCGATCGGCTGTTCCAGCACCGGGGCGAGGTCGGTTTTCGCGATCACCGCGGCGACCTTGGCTTTGGCCTCGGCGCCTTTGAAGCCGCGGACTTCGGCGATGAAACCGAGGAACTGGCGGGGTGTCATGTCGCCGTAGGCGGGGGCGCCTTCGGGCAGATAGCCGATCAGCGCCTGGGCCTTGGTGGTGTCGGTCTCGATGTCGAAGCCGCAGATGGTCGCCTTGCCCGCGTCGGGGGCCAGGAAACCGGTGATCATCTTCATCGTGGTCGATTTGCCGGCGCCGTTGGGACCCAGAAATCCCAGGACTTCGCCTTTGGCGACGGTGAGACTGAGACTGGCGACGGCCGTCATCGGTCCGAACCGTTTGGTAAGTCCCTCGATCTCGATCATGGCTGGCTGCGGCGTGCTGTAACGGGGCCAAATCCTTTAGTGAAAACGGCTTTCCCTCGCAACCCTGACGAGGTTACAGATTGGACATGGCCTCACGTTTGACCCTCGACGCCCGCTTGGTCCTGCGCACCGCCCTGGTCGGCACCGTGCTGCAACTCGGCTTGTCCGGTATCGGACATTGGCGACCCTGGGTGGTTATCCATCTGTTTCTGTTCGGAAGAGCCATGCTGTCGGCGACGGCCGGCTACCTCTACGGGCTGATCCACGGCCGCGGCTATGGCGCCGG
>NZ_JBWZET010000154.1:0-15382 GCF_056722145.1 Rhizomicrobium sp.
GGTTTGCCGACGTGCGCGATGTTCTGGCGCCGGTTGAAGCGGCACTGACCGGCGCCGAAGTACCGCTCAACGCGGTGTTGCGGGCGCACGTCGACGCCGCCGATGCACTGGCGCCGACGCTGTGGGATGGCCCCGACGGCGCTGCCGCCAACGATTTCATCCGCGACCTCGCCGATGCGGCCGGCGACCTGCCCGACATCGAGCCGGGCTCGTATGCACCGCTGCTGCGCGAGATGATGAACGAAACGCCGGTGCGCCCGGCCTTCGGACGCCATCCGCGGCTGGCCATTCTCGGTCCGCTGGAAGCGCGGCTGCAGAGCTTCGATCTCGTCGTTCTCGGCGGATTGAACGAAGGCTCGTGGCCGGCAGCAGCGGCGGACGATCCGTGGTTCTCGCGGCCGATGCGCGCGACGCTTGGCTTGGAACAGCCCGAACGCGCCATCGGTTTGTCGGCGCACGATTTCGCCACCTTGGCCGCGGCACCGCGCGTGGTGCTGTCGCGGGCGCAGAAGTCCGACGGCACGCCGATGGTGGCGTCGCGCTGGATCCAGCGGCTGCAGCAACTGACGCGCGGGCTCGGCATCATCGACAGCTTGGCGCTCGATCCGCAATATCGCGCCATTGCCGAGGCGCTGGCCGATCCCGGCTCGCCGATGCCCGAGCGCCCGCCTTATCCGCAGCCGCCGGTGGCGGTGCGTCCGCGCGAGATGTCGGTCACCGATGTGGAACGCTGGCTGCGCGATCCCTATGCCATCTACGCGCGGAAAATCCTGCGCCTCAAGCCGCTCGATCCGATCGACGCCGACATCGGTTACCTCGAGCGCGGCTCGGCGTTTCACAAGGTGCTCGAACGCTTCATCAAGCGCCACGCCGCGCTGCCGCCCGATGCCGTCGGCAAGATCGCCGAGATCGTCGACGAGGTGTTCGACGAAATGGCACTGCCGCGCGCGATCACGGCGCTGTGGCGGCCACGCTTCCTGCGGGCGGCGCAATGGTTCGTCGGCGTGGAAGCCGAGCGGCGCCCGCTGATTGCCGAAAGCTTCCTGGAAGTGCGCGGCGAGCTCAATTTTTCCGTAGACGGAGCACCGTTCCGGCTCTTTGGCGTCGCCGATCGCATCGACCGGCTGCGAGCGGGGGGCGCGGCGATCATCGACTACAAGACCGGCACGCCGCCGAGCGCCAGCCAAGTAAAGGTGCTGTTGTCGCCGCAATTGCCGCTCGAAGGCGCGATCCTGGCGGCGGGAGGATTCAAGACGGTGCCGGCGCTGACGCCCGCAGAACTCGCCTACATCCAGATCAGCGGCGCCGCCGAACCCGGCAAGGTCAAGGACATCGGCGACGATGCGGCGGTGCTGTCGTCGGCGGCGCTGGAGCGGCTGAAGGGGCGCGTGGCGCTGTTCGATCTCACAACCACGGGATACGAAAGCCGCGTCGCGCCCGCATACACCGACAGCGACGGCGATTTCGACCATCTGGCGCGGGTGCGCGAATGGTCGATGAGCGGATGGAGCGGGGAATGAACGCCTCCGATCCCACTCTCTCCGCCTGGGTCGCCGCCAACGCCGGTGCCGGCAAGACGCACACCCTGGCCAATCGCGTGACGCGGCTGCTGCTGGCAGGGGCGCGGCCGGAGCGCATCCTCTGCCTCACCTACACCAAGGCGGCGGCGGCGGAGATGGCGGGACGGCTGTTCACCCAGCTCGGCGAATGGTCGATGCTGTCCGACAGCGCCCTGGCCGAAAAGATCACCGCCGTCGGCGCCGAACCCGGCGGCAGCGAACAACTGAAGGAAGCGCGGCGGCTGTTCGCCAAGGCGCTCGAAACGCCGGGCGGTTTGAAAATACAGACCATCCATTCGTTCTGCCAATACGTGCTGGCGCGGTTTCCGATCGAAGCGGGCGTGCCGGCTTCGTTCGACATCCTCGATGATCGTTCCGCCTCCGACCTGATGGCGGCGGCGCGGGCCCGCGTCTTCGAACGCGCCGGAACCGGCGATGCATCGCTGGCGGCGGCGGTCTCCCATCTCGTCACCCATGTCAGCGATGGCCGGCTCGATGCCCTGCTGCGCTGCGCGCTCGGCGCCGACCGCGGCAAGCTTGACGCCTTCTTCGCGCGCGCGGGTGATGATTGGAGCGCATTGCTGAAGACCGCGCACGGTGCCGATCCCGACGATACGGTGGAAACCATCACCGGTGCCTTCTGCAAACTGCTGAAAGCCGACGAAGAAAAGCTGCAAGCGGCGATCGCATGGCTGGCGAAGGGCACCAAAGGCGACCAGGACAGGAGCGCGGCGCTGGCGACGGCGAAGGAGCTGCTGAGCGAGCTGGAACAGTTCGACGGCTTGTGCGACGTGCTGCTGACGGCCGAAGGCGCGCTGCGGAAAACACTGGCGACCAAGAAGCTGCTGGAACAGCGCGCCGATCTCGGCGAATGGCTGGTCGCGCTCGGCGAGCAGGCGATCGAAGCCAAAGCCAGGATCAATGCGGTGGACGCGGCCCTTTTGGCGGACGCAGCGCTGACCGTGGCGCATGCGGTGCGCGAGGTCTATGCCGCCGAGAAGCGCGCCCGCAATACGCTCGATTACGACGACCTGATCGGGCGGACGCATCGCCTGCTGCACAATCACGGCGCCGCCTGGGTGCTGTACAAGCTCGACGAAGGCATCGACCACGTCCTGATCGACGAAGCGCAGGACACCTCGGGCCTGCAGTGGGACATCATCCAGAAGCTGACGGAAGAATTCTTCGCCGGCGAAGGCGCCGCCCAGACGCTGCGCACCCTGTTCGCGGTCGGCGACGAGAAGCAGTCGATCTTCAGCTTCCAGGGCGCCGATCCCAAGCAGTTCGAGGCGCGGCGGCAGTTCTTCGAAACCCGCGCCAAGCAAGGCGGCCGCGAATTCCTCTACCAGCCGCTGCAGAACTCGTGGCGGTCGGCACCGGAAGTGCTGGCGTTCGTGGATGCGACCTTTGCCGCCGACGAAGCCCGCGACGGGCTGACCTCCACCGGCGCCGCGGTCGTCCATAACGCGCTGAAGACGGCGCTCAAAGGCTGCGTCGAATTCTGGCCGCCGCTGACGCCCGACGATGCGCCGGCGCGCGATCCCTGGGACCTGAGGCCGGTCGACATGGCGAAACCGGCGAGCCCGGTGGCGCGGCTGGCGGACCAGATCGCGACCCGCATCAAGGGCTGGCTCGTCAGCCACGCCGCCCTGCCCGGCCACACCAAACCGATCGAGCCCGGCGACATCATGATCCTTTTGCCGCGGCGTGAGCCGTTCGGCAGCGAGATCATCCGCCGGCTGAAGGAACGCGGCGTGCCGGTGGCGGGCGCCGACCGCATTGTGCTCACTGAGCAGATCGCGGTGATGGATTTGATCGCGCTCGGCCGTTTCGCCCTGTTGCCCGACGACGACCTCAACCTCGCCTGCCTGTTGCGCTCGCCGCTGGTCGGTCTCAGCGAAGACGAATTGTATGAGCTGGCGCAATCGCGCACCGGCTCGTTGTGGGACGAAGTCGTGGCGCGGCAGGATGGGTTCGCTGCGGCCTACACCTTCCTCACTGACGCGCGGGCGCGGGCCGACTTTGCGCCGCCGTTCGAGTACTTCGCCCACGCCTTGATCGACGGCCGCAAGAAGCTGCTCAAGCGGCTCGGCGCCGAAGCGAACGATGCCATCGACGAATTTCTGGCGCTGGCGCTGCAGTACGAGAACCAGTACACGCCGTCGCTGGAAGGCTTCCTCGCCTGGATCGAAGGCGGCGGTGCGCAGGTGAAACGCGACATGGAGCGCGGCCGCAACGAAGTGCGCGTCATGACCGTGCACGGCGCCAAAGGCCTGGAAGCCGACATCGTCATCCTGCCCGACACCACGCGCCTGCCCAACGACGCCACCGCCAACGGCCAGTTGCTGTATACGGGCGACGCCGTGCTGTTCCCGGTCGCCGACAAGCGGGCGCCAGAACCGGTCAAGGCCGCCAAACTCGCCGCCAACGACGCGGTCAAGCGCGAATACCGCAGGCTTTTGTATGTAGCACTGACAAGAGCCAAGGAACGGCTGATCGTCTGCGGTTTCGAAAACAAGACCGGCACCAAGCCGGGAAGCTGGCACACGCTGGCCGAACGCGCCGCCGCGGCCCTGGGCCTGCCGCAGGACGACGGCTCGCGCGTGTTCGGCACCGCGGCGCTCGAAACAATCGCGCCCACCGCGAAAGCGGCGACGGAGGCGTTCAACCTTCCCGCCTGGGCCACCACGCCCGCCAAGCCCGAGCGCCCGGCGCCATGGCTGATCCGCCCCTCGCTCGCCGCCGGCATCGACGAACCCGCCAAACGCTCGCCGCTGACCAGCGAAACCCCGAAGCGGCGCGGCCTTCTGGTGCACGCCATGCTGGCGCGCCTGCCCGATATCGCACCCGCCGACCGCGCCGCCGTGGCCGAGCGCTTCCTTGCCGCGCGCGCCGTCGAGGCCGACGAAGCCGCCACGCTGATCGCGCAAACCCTGGCGGTGATCGATGCGCCCGAATTCGCCGCCGCCTTCGCGCCCGGCAGCCGCGCCGAAGTCTCGCTGGTCGCCGACCTGCCCGAGATCGGCCCCACCGCGCGCGTGCATGGCCGCGTCGACCGGCTCGCCGTTAACGATGACAGCGTCCTGATCGTCGATTTCAAGACCGGCAGACCCGCCGCCGAAGCGGCCGACGTGCCGCGCCTCTACCTCACCCAGATGGCGCTTTATCGTGCCGCAGCGGAATGTATTTTCCCCGACCGCCGAATCGCCTGTGCGCTGGTCTGGACCGAAGGGCCCGCGCTGATGGCGCTGCCGCCCCAACTTCTGGAAGCGGAAACAAGGCGCATCCGTTCGCGCCTTGACCGCGAGGGGGGGCAAACCTAGATATAGGGGGTTGTCTTCGAGGAACCGCGTATGTCTTCGCCGATCAAAGTTACCGATGCATCTTTCCAGGCCGATGTGCTGAGCGCCAAGAAGCCCGTCCTCGTCGACTTCTGGGCGGAATGGTGCGGACCCTGCCGCATGATCGCGCCCGCCCTGGACGAGCTGTCGGCGGAACTCGGCGACAAGGTGACGTTTGCCAAGATCAACATCGACGAGAATCCCACCACGCCGCAGAAATATGGCGTGCGCGGCATTCCGACCATGATGATCTTCGCGCAAGGCCAGGTTGCCGCCACCAAAGTCGGCGCCCTGCCCAAGTCGAAGATCAAGGAATGGATCGAAAGCTCGATCTAGAGCAACGAACATTCAGACGAGATCACGTCGTTCATCTTTCCTCCCCCGCGCCGACAGATCCTTTCACGCCGCACCGCCGTCAAAATAGCGGGGGAGGTGGCGCGAAGCGACGGAGGGGGGACCGATTCGGCGCTAAAATATCCCCCCTCCGGCCCTGATGGGCCACCTCCCCCGCTGTTTCGGCGGCGTGCCAGTGTCATGATTTGAGCATCGCGGGGGAGGAAAGAATGATCTCGCTTGAACGTCCGATGCTCTAATTTCCTGACGTCTCGTTTCCAGCACTCAGCGGAACGACACCTGCGTTTGCCGCGCGCGGCTTGATCGGGCTTGGCCCGAAGCGGTTCGGAGCGGGATCGCCGCGGCGCACGTAGAGTTCGAGAAACGCCCAGAACGAAAAGATGCCGAGCGCACCGGCTACGAGCTGCAGCCATGCCGGCGCATGCGGCGGGCGAACGATGTAGCCGAGCCAGTAATAGGTCACGTATATCGCCACATTGGGTTCCAGCCACATCAGGATCAGCCAGCCGGCGCCCTTGCCGCGATCGTGCAGGCGCTTGAGCGTGACGGCGATACCAACCCATACGAAGGCGAGGTCGAGCGCCGTTACCAGAAATGCCAATGGCGATGCGCCCGACGGCGGCCAGTAGAGTGTGAGCGCCAGAGCCCGCCCTATGGCGGTGGACAGGTCGGCGTGCGGCGCCGCCGCCGTAGCGAGCGTCGGCACCACGATTGAGATCAGCGCATACAGCCACATCTTGGCGCGGTTGATGCGCCCGTGCGGGCTGAGCAGATACTGGATCACGCGCATGCCCCCCGTTTGCGCCACTGTCGCGCGGAAACAGGCCGCCGACAATACCGCCGGCGCCCTGCCCGCAACGCGCTGGATCGCGTGCTAGTCCTTCATCGGCTTCGGACGGCAGCCTTTGGCCGGCTTGTCCGGATCGCACCAGTTCGGATCGCGTGGATCGGGGCCGTATTTGTTTTCGCCCTTGGTGCCGCCGATCAGGAACAGGTCGATGAACACCCACAGCCCGATCAACATCGCGACCGCATAAGCCGCTTTGCCGGCGATCGGCATCGCCTGCATCATCGCGTGCGGCCCACCGTGATGCGGCATTCCCGCCGCGTGGCAGGCATAACCGTGCAGCGCCACCGGCACGGCCCAATACAGGACGAGCCACCACGCGCTCTTGGCGCGATCGTGCAGCCGCTTGATGTAGACTGCGAACTTCGCCCAGATCATCGCGAGAACGATCAGCGCAAGGACGATCATGGCGGCGATCGAAACCGTGCCCTTGCAGGCCGGATGCGGAACCTTCGCCCAATCGACCGGCGTGTGCGCCGTGTGCGCCTTCAGCGCCGCAAGCGTCGCGCTCCAATCGAAGCCATACGCCACCACCAGGCCCATCACGACATAGGCCGCGATGGCGATAAGAATCCAAAGCCAGATCTTGGCGCGGTTGATGCGCCCCGAGAATCCAAACAGATAATGCCGTGTTGTCATGATCTCCCCCATTGCCCTTTTTGTGGGCGTAAGCATCTTCCTCGTTGGGGGCGACGGGAACGTGACGGTGCGACACATCTGCCAACACCAGACGCGCGTAGGCGATCGCGAATTTCAACCGCCGGATATGGTGGCGCGCGAGTTTGCGAACCGCGCGCATCTCGGCGGTGTGCATCCCGGTGGTAACGGCGTTGCGGTTGCCCGGCTGTCCGCCAGGCTCACGACCTGTCTTCCGCCTCGGCACGATCGACCGCCTCGACATCAAGAACGGGTGGCATAGGTACAGTCGTTTTCAATTTCCGGCGGGAGGGGGGCTGGTGGACATAAGTGAAGGTGTAGCCGTCGCGCGTTCCGGTCAGCCGCCGCAGCACATTCGCGGTCGCCGCCTGGGCCGCCATCAAGCGCACGGCGGTGATCCACTTCTCACGATAAAAGCTGTCGGTCGCTTCGGAATTCTCGGCGGCAACCTGGATCCGCGTAAACGCGGCATGGGACGCTTCCATCTCCTCAGCCAGGAGTTGAGCGGCACGGGAAATCGGGTCAGTCACGGGCATCTGTCTCCTTTTGGTACAGTCTTCTCCAAAGAGATGGGTACCCGCCCGACGGGATACAAGGTTAATTTTCCTAAAAAGTGGCGGCGAGACTTGCGGTAATGCCCACCCTACGTCGCCGGGCCCCACCTAGTGCTGAACTCAATAACGGGCTTTGTAATGGTAAGTACGGCTTTGTCGTTCTGAGAAAAGACGCAAAGGGCCGTCTGGTCGTGGTTGCCCCATACGACGCGATCCTGGTTGACTATCGCATTGCAGCCTGAGCGGATAATTGAACTTCGACTTGCTGAGCTGCAAAATAGGTTTTTTCGCCGAGTTTGCGCCTAAACCCGCAGCCACCGCCCACTTTCTACTTTTCAGGGCTGTAAACGTGTACGCGCGTTGATTTAGAACGGTTCCATGTAATCGGTGGGTGGCGGGGGAATTGGGTATTGGGGGTTACCTTGCGTCGTGGGGGGCTTGGTTGGCGCCACCGCGACGGGTTGCGGTTTCGTGGCGGGACTATGAATTCATCGTGGCCTCGAGTTCGGGGCTTTTTCTTTGTTCGCGCCACCGCTGGCTACGGCTGTTCGCTGGCCGGCATACTGCCGTCGCCTTTGCCGATAACGCGATGTTCGTGTTCCAGCTTCATCCCACGCTCACGCGCGGGCGCATCCGGCGGATCGGGCTCGACGGCACCTGCCACACCGTGGTCGACGGGCTGCCGGGCGTGCGCCATCTGCTCGACAGCTGGGAGGGCCGGCTTTATGCGGCGGGAGCGGAGCGCATCCGCGTCTTCGACCTGCACAGTTTCGAGGAAACCGACGACCTCGGCCCGGTGCCGGTGCATGGTCACCCCTGCACCCTCAGCGGCCTGATTTTCCGGCACGACAAGACCTATGTGTTGTGCAACGAGGGCGACGCAAGCCATGTCGTCGTCGGAGACCGCGCCTTCCAGCCCGAGCGCACCATCCCCCTCCCCGGTCGCGAGGCGCATAACATCGCCTTTCTCGGCGAGCGCCTGCTGGTGTGCGATTCCGCCGGTGGACGGCTGATCGACGGCAACGAAACGCTGGCCCGCTTCGACGGTTATGTGCGCGGCCTGGCGGTGACGGTCGACAGCGTGGCGATCGGGGTCTTTAACGCGGCGGGCGGGCGGCTGGAGTTTCTCGATCACATCTTCCTGACGACCGGCTCGCTCGCCCTGCCTGGCGACATTCACGACGTGCGCGCCCGCCCCGACGGCAGCTGCAGCGAGGGTAACGACGAGGCGTGAGCGTGGTTCATGGCGATCCCCCGAAATCACCATGGGCTTAAACTAGTGCAGAACCCGCGGCGGAACTCCATATTCACCTGACGTTCCGAGGAGATGCTCATGATCCGCTTTGCTGCCCTTGTCGCCGTGATGCTTACCAGCGCCGCGTTCGCCGGCCCCGAACTCAAATTTCCCGCTTTCACCGGCATCAACGTCCATGGCGGCGCTCACGTCGTGCTGCGCCACGGCAACGTCCAGCGCGTCACCGTCACCAAGGGCGATGCCGGCAAGGCCGATCTGCACATGAGCGGCACCAGCCTCGACATCAGTCCGTGCAAGAACTGGTGCTGGAACGTCGGGCCGTTCGAAGTGGAAATCGTCTCGCCCAAGATCGACGCGGTGGAAGCCCATGGCGGCGGCGCGCTCGAAGCGGTCGGCGAGTTTCCGCACCAGGGCGTGCTCACCGTCGCGGCCCACGGCGGCGGTGCCATCGATACCCGCGCCATTCCGGCCGATACCGTCACCGCGGCAGCTCACGGCGGCGGCGCCGTCCATGTGCGCGCGCTGAATGCGCTGGTCGCCGCAGCCCACGGCGGCGGCGCCATCTCCTACGCCGGCAACCCGCCCAAGGTCGTCACCCAGACCGGCGGCGGCGGCGCCATCAGCAAGGAATAACGGCGCGCCTTCACCCGTTCTCCGCCAGCACTTTTCCGGCGAGATAGAGCGAGCCGCAGATGAGGATGCGGGGCGGGGTGTCTTCGTCGTCCATGCGCGACATGGCGGCGACTTGCAGCATGGCATCTTCGATGTCTTCGCCGGGCGAGGCTTCCAAGCCGGCGGCGCGAACACGATCGTACAAAGCGCCGGGACCGAGCGCCGCGTCTTCGCCTGGGATGGCGATGGTGACGACGTGGCGCGCGAGTCCGCGGAAGGCCGAAAAGAAACCGACAGCATCCTTGTTGGAGAGCATGCCGGAGATCAGATACAGCGGCTTCTCGGCGCGCTCTTCGAGATCGGCCATGGCGCGCGCCACCGCAGCAGCGCCGTGAGGATTGTGGCCGCCGTCGAGCCAGACCTCGGCATCGTGCGGGGCGATATCGATCAAGGGGCCGTGGCTGAGGCGCTGCATCCGCGCCGGCCATTCGACCGTACGCAGACCTTTTTCGATCGCCGCATCTTTGACCCAATCGGAGGCGCGCAGGGCGGCGATGGCGGTGGCGGCGTTCTCGATCTGATGCCGGCCGACCAAGCGCGGCAATGGTAGGTCGAGCAACCCATTGAGGTCCTGGTAGACCATGCGGCCGTGTTCCTGATGGGCGAAGAAATCCTGCCCGAACGCGGTTACCGGCGCCCCCAGCGCATCGGCGCGCCTGAGGATCACGTCGCGCGGGATGTCGTCTTGCGCTCCGACGATCACCGGACAGCCGCGCTTGATGATGCCCGCCTTCTCCGCGGCGATGCCGGCGATGTCGGTGCCGAGAAATTCGGCGTGATCGAGGCCGACCGGCGTGATCACGGCAGCGCGCGGATGCTCCAAAACATTGGTGGCGTCGTATTTGCCGCCGAGCCCGACCTCCATCACCAGCGCGTCGGCCTTGTGGCGCGAGAACGCCAGGATCGCGGCGGCGGTGGTGATTTCGAAAAACGTGATCGGGGCGCCGTCGTTGACGCGTTCGCACTCTTCGAGCAGCGCGGCGAGTTCGCTTTCGCTGATAAGATCGCCGGCGAGGCGGATGCGCTCGTGAAAGAACACCAGATGCGGCGAGGAATAGACGTGAACCTTCAGCCCCTGCGTTTCCAGCATGGCGCGGCAGAAGGCGCACGTTGAGCCCTTGCCGTTGGTGCCGGCAACGTGAATCACCGGCGGCAGGCGCTTTTCGGGATGACCCAACTGCGCCAGCAGCCGCTGGATGCGGTCGAGCACCAGGTCGATCTTCTTGGGATGCAGCTTGAGCAGACGCTCGAGAACGATGTCGCTGCCGCCCATCACTTTCGCGCCGCGGGCACCAGCGCCAGATTGCCGGACAAGACGCGCGGCGGCATCGGCAACACCGCGTGCGGCTTGGAACGCCGCATCAGCATGTGCAGCACCTTCGACAGGCTGCTGCGCATTTCCTTGCGGTTCACCACCATGTCGATCATGCCGTGCTGGAGGAGATATTCCGCGCGCTGATAGCCTTCGGGAAGCTGCTCGCGCACGGCGTTGGCGGTGACGCGCTGACCGGCGAAGCCGATCAGGGCATTGGGCTCGGCGATGTGAATATCGCCCAGCATGGCATACGACGCCGAGACGCCGCCGGTGGTCGGATCGGTCAACACCACGACATAAGGCAGCCCGGCATCGCGCAGCATGTCCACCGCGATGGTCACGCGCGGCATCTGCATCAGCGAGAGAACGCCTTCCTGCATGCGCGCGCCGCCCGAGGCGACGAACAGGATGAAGGGACGGCTTTCATCGACCGCCGACTGCATCGCATTGACCAGCGCCTCGCCGACGCCCATGCCGAGCGAGCCGCCCATGAAATCGAACGCCTGCACCGCCACCATGATCGGCAGATTGTCGAGCGTGCCGCGTGCCGCCGACAGCCCATCGATGCGCCCGGTCTTCTGGCGCGCCTCGCGCAGGCGGTCGGAATAGCGCTTCTCGTCGCGGAAGCGGAGCGGATCGGCCGCGACTTCCGGCGGGATCAGTTCCTCGAAGGCGCCGTTGTCGAAAACTTGCGCGAACCGCTCGGGCGCGCCGATGCGCATGTGATGGCCGCATTGCGGGCAGACGAACAGCGCCGCCACCAGATCGCGGTGGAAAATCATCTCGCCGCAGGCCGGACACTTGCGCCAGAGGTTGTCGGGCGTCGCGGACTTGACCGCGCCGATCAGGCTTTTGATCCGAGGACGGACGAAATTGGTGAGCCAGCTCATGCTTTATCCTACGCCTCTTTCACTGCGGGGCGAAGCGCCCCCTCCGTCTCTCGGCTTCGCCGCGATCCACCTCCCCCGTGAAGGACGGGGGAGGAAAGCTAAACGCGTGCCCCGTGCACCGCCTCGGCAAGGTCTTTGCAGTAGGCGATGGTTTCGTCGATGCCGGCGCCCGACGCCATGCGGTCGACGATGGCGGACCCCACCACCGCCGCATCGGCGAATTTGGCCACGGCCGCGGCCCGTTCCGGCGTGTTGATTCCGAAACCGACGGCACACGGAAGCCCGGTTGACGCCTGCAGTCCAGCCACCGCGGCGCGAACATCGGCCTCGGCGAAGCTTTTTGTTCCCGTCACCCCGGTGATCGAAACATAGTAGAGGAAGCCACCGGCCCCATTCAGAATGGTTTTCAGGCGTTCGGCGTCGGTCGTCGGTGTGGCCAATCGGACAATGTCAACCCCGTGCGAGGCGGCCGGCAGGCGCAGAATTTCGTCCTCTTCCGGCGGCAGATCGACGGTGATCAGGCCATCGACGCCGGCTTCGGCCGCATCCTTCACAAACCGGGCGGTGCCGTATTTGTGAATCGGATTGCAATAGCCCATCAGCACCACCGGCGTCTTGCGATCAGTCTTGCGGAAGGTGCGGACCAGTTCGAGCACCTTCGCCAGCGTCATGCCGGCCTTGAGCGCCCGCTGCGACGACGCCTGGATGGCGGGACCATCGGCCATCGGATCGGAGAACGGAACGCCGAGCTCGATCAGATCGGCCCCGGCGGCGGGCAGCTTCTCCAGCAGCGCGCCCGTGGTCTCGGCATCGGGATCGCCAGCGGTGATGAAGGAAATGAAGGCGGCGCGGTTCTGGTTGCGCAGCTCTTCAAAACGGGAAGCAATTCGGCTCATGGCGTGACCTCTTCACCTCCCCCTTGCGGGGAGGTCGGAGTGCGAAGCACTCCGGGTGGGGGGCGGTGTTCGTGGAGAGCGCGGCCCCCCACCCGAAAAACCGCTGCGCAGTTTTTCGACCTCCCCGCAAGGGGGAGGTGAAACAAACTCATATTTTCTCTCCCAACACGGCCGCAACCGTGTTCGCGTCCTTGTCGCCGCGGCCCGACAGGCACGCCACGATCAGCTTGTCCTTTTCCATGTCCTTGGCGATGCGCATGACGTGCGCGATGGCGTGCGAGGATTCCAGCGCCGGGATGATGCCTTCCAGCTTCGACAGCGCGACGAACGCATCCACCGCCTGCTTGTCGGTGACCGAGAAGTATTTCACCCGGCCGGTATCGCGCAGCCACGAATGCTCGGGGCCGACGCCGGGATAGTCGAGGCCGGCGGAAATCGAATGCGCCTCCATCACCTGGCCGTCGTCGTCCTGGAGCAGATAGGAGCGCTGGCCGTGCAGCACGCCGGGCACGCCTTTCGACAGGGTGGCGGCATGATACGGCGTATCGATCCCCTTGCCCGCCGCTTCGACGCCATGGATTTCGACGTCAGGATCGTCGAGGAAGGGATGGAACATGCCGATGGCATTGGAGCCGCCGCCGACGCAGGCGGTGACGAGATCGGGCAAGCGGCCTTCGCGCTCCTGAATCTGGGCGCGGGTTTCGTTGCCGATCACGACCTGGAAATCGCGCACCATGCCGGGATAGGGATGCGGGCCGGCGGCAGTGCCGATCATGTAGAAGGTGTCGTTCACATTGGCGACCCAATCGCGCAACGCCTCGTTCATCGCATCCTTCAGGGTGCGCGAACCGGACTTCACCGGCCGCACCTCGGCGCCCAAGAGGCGCATGCGGAAGACGTTGGCCTTCTGGCGCTCGACATCGACCTCGCCCATGTAGACGACGCAGGGAAAACCAAAGCGCGCCGCGACGGTGGCAGTGGCGACGCCATGCATGCCGGCGCCGGTTTCGGCGATCAGCCGCGTCTTGCCCATGCGCCGCGCCAAGAGCACCTGCCCCAGGCAATTGTTGATCTTGTGGGCGCCGGTGTGGTTGAGGTCCTCGCGCTTGAGATAAATCTTCGGGCCGCCGAGATGGGCGGTGAGACGCTCGGCGAAATAGAGCGGGCTCTCGCGGCCGACATAATGCTTGAGCAGGTCCTTCAACTCGGCGTGGTAGGCGGGATCGGCCTTGGCCGTCTCATACGCCTTTTCCAGTTCGAGGATCAGCGGCATCAGGGTTTCGGCCACGAACCGTCCGCCATAGGCGCCGAAATGGCCGTCGATATCCGGACCGGTACGATAGGAATTGGGGGTATTCACGCGAGGGAACCTCCTCTGGCGGCGGAGACGAATGCCGCGATGAGTTCGGAATTTTTGACGCCGGGCGCACTTTCGACGCCGGACGAGACATCGACGCCGGGCGCCTGCGACGACGCGATGGCGCGGGCGACGTTGGCGGGCGACAGGCCTCCGGCGAGCAGCCACGGCCGGGCGAAGCGGCGGCCCTTCACCAGCTGCCAATCGAAGGCGACGCCATGGCCGCCGGGACGCGTACCGGCCGGGGCTTTGGCGTCGAACAAGAACATCTCCACGAACGGCGCGTAGGCCGCGACGGGGGCGAAGTCGGCGGCCTCGGCAATCGCGAACGCCTTCACCAGCGGCACGCCGAAACGGGAATGGAGCGCGGCAACGCGTTCGGGTGTCTCGCGACCGTGAAGCTGGAGGAAATCGGGGCGGACCGCGGCGATCAGCGCGGCGACGGTCTCGTCATCGGGATCGCATAAAAGCGTCACCAGCCGGGCGCGGCCACGGATGCGCTCGGCCAGCGCGCGGGCGGCTTCGAGCGACAGGTGGCGGGGCGATTTGGGGTGAAACACCAGGCCGCAAAAATCGGCCCCCGCCCGCACCGCCGCATCGGCCGCCGGGGCGGTGTTGATCCCGCAAATTTTGACGAGAACTGCCATCAGGGGGCGCTTATCGCCGCCGTCGACGGGGAAATCAAGCGAGCCCGGGGGATTAGGCTAACTATTTGAGCAAATTTGACTTTCACGCGGAGGCGAGCGCGCCGGCATCTTCGCGGCCAGCTCTCGACCGGCTAGGAAACTCGACGATCACGGTCCCAGCCGCCCCGCGCGCCCGCGCCATGGGGGTGAAAGATGAATGTCCACTTCTGCTCAAACCAGACATTCGGCGAATGGCAAGGATGCGCCAGATAGCGACATTGCTGATATCGAACCCGGATTACTCTGGCTGAACCATATCCGGTCAATTACCGTCCAAGGCAGCTCAATTCTGGAGGGGGCAGGATGGATACGCGCTCATTGTTTCAACAAATCAGCAGGAAAATGCACGCTGACTTTGAGATGTCGGCGCAAATCAGGCATTCCGGTACAAAGGGCACTACGCGCGAAAACGTACTTCGAGAATTTTTGAAGGCGGGCCGACTTCCGGACAAATACGCCATTGGTTCCGGCGAAGTTGTTGGCAGAGTGAAGGACACGTCGCGCCAGTGCGACTTGATCATATATGACCGGGAAAATGGTGTGACGCTTCTACGTGACGAGTCGGTGCAGGTTTATCCGATTGACTGCGTCTACGGGATTGTGGAGGTCAAGTCGTCTTTATCCAAGGTCGAGTTATTGGATTCTCTCGAAAAAATTAAAGCCCTAAAGGAGATGAAGCCTAGCGGCGCCGTCAACAAAGCGATGGGAGGAGGATGGACTATGTCTCACAGTCGACCCAGACCATTCGGAATGGTGTTCGCGTACGCACTGGCTGGAAACTCCATGGATTCACTGCAGCAAAACCTCATCGAATGGGAGAAAACCAGTCCGCCATCCTCGTGGCCTAATTACATTTGCGTGCTGGACGAGGGCAATATTTTCCATCACGAAAAGCTATTTGAGACCTGCATAGACAGCGACACGATCACTGACGGTTGTTGGCCGATTTCTATCTGCTACGCAGAGGATAGCCTATTTCAGTTCTACTGCGCGCTACAC
>NZ_JBWZET010000155.1:0-5521 GCF_056722145.1 Rhizomicrobium sp.
CCTTAGGGGCGAGCGGGGCGCGCATCACCGGCAAGGCCGCGTCGTTGTTGCAGCGCGTCGGCGGCCGTTACGCGCTCGCCACGATGTGCATTGGTGGCGGTCAAGGTATCGCGACGGTGCTGGAGGCGGTGTGATGGCAGAAATCGCCAAAGTCGCCGTCATCGGCGCCGGCGTGATGGGGGCGGGGATCGCCGCTCAGATCGCCAATGCGGGCGTGCCCGTGCTGCTGCTCGACATCGTTCCGCCGAATGCCGCGAACCGCAACGCCATCGCGGAAGGCGCGGTGGAAAAGATGCTGAAGGCCGATCCGGCGCCGTTCATGTCGAAGGCGGCGGCCCGCCTCGTCACGCCCGGCAATACCGCGGACGATCTCGCCAAGCTCGCCGACTGCGACTGGATCATCGAAGCCGTGGTCGAAAAGCTCGACATCAAGCAGGCGCTCTATCGCCGCATCGATGCGGTGCGCAAAGCCGGTTCGGTGGTTTCGTCCAACACCTCCACCATTCCGCTCGCCGCCCTGACCGAGGGATTGAGCGAAGCCTTCGCGCGCGATTTCCTCATCACCCATTTCTTCAATCCGCCGCGCTATATGCGGCTGTTGGAAGTGGTTTTGGGCCCGGCGACCCGCCCCGACGCGGTCGAAACCGTCAGCCGCTTCGCCGATTTTTCGCTCGGCAAAAGCGTGGTGGTGTGCAAGGACCGGCCCGGCTTCATCGCCAACCGTCTCGGCGTCTATTGGCTGCAAACGGCAGTGGTGGAGGCGTTCGAATCCGGGCTCGAAGTCGAAGAGGCGGACGCCATCATCGGCAAGCCGATGGGCATTCCCAAGACCGGCGTGTTCGGTCTTCTGGACCTCGTCGGGCTCGATCTGATGCCGCATATCAATGCGAGCATGGGCAGCGCGCTGCCGGCGAGCGATCCGTTCCACACCACCGCGCGCGAATTGCCGCTGATCAAGCGGATGCTGGCCGAAGGCTATACCGGGCGCAAAGGCAAGGGCGGCTTCTATCGCCTCAACCGCGCGGACGGCGGCAAGGTCAAAGAGGCCATCTCGCTCAAGACCGGCGAGTACCGGCTGCAGCAGAAAGCCGATCTCGAGCTGCCGAAGCATTTTGCCGCGTTGATGGCGTCGGACAGCAAAGCTGGCCGCTATGCCTGGGCGGTGATGGCGCGCACGCTGAGCTACGCCGCCATGCTGGTGCCGGAAGTGGCCGACGATATAGCCGCCGTCGATGAAGCGATGCGGCTCGGCTATGCCTGGAAATTCGGGCCGTTCGAATTGATCGACCAGTTGGGCGTCGATGCCTTCGTGGCGCGGCTCGAGCACGACGGCATGGCGGTGCCCGGCCTGTTGCGCGCAGCGGCCGGGAAATCCTTCTACCGCATCGAAAACGGGCAGCGTCAGGCGCTGGCGACCGATGGGCGGTATCGCGATATCGCGCGGCCCGACGGCGTCTTGCTGCTGGAAGACCTCAAGCGCACGCGCGAGCCGCTGCTGAAGAACGGTTCCGCCGCGTTGTGGGACATCGGCGACGGCGTTGCCTGTTTCGAGTTCACCTCCAAGCTCAACACCATCGATCCCGACATCATGGGCCTGCTCGGCAAATCGCTGAGGCTGGTCGAGCGCGAGTTCAAGGCGCTGGTGATCTACAACGAAGGCAGCAATTTCTCCGCCGGGGCCAATCTCGGTCTGGCGCTGTTCGCGCTCAACATCGCGGCGTGGCCGGTGCTGGAACAGACGGTGATGGAAGGCCAATCGACCTACAAGGCGGTGAAGTACGCGCCGTTCCCGGTGGTCGGTGCGCCTTCGGGTCTGGCGCTCGGCGGCGGCTGCGAAATCCTCTTGCATTGCGACGCCATCCAGGCGCACGCCGAAAGCTATATCGGCCTCGTCGAATGCGGCGTCGGCCTGGTGCCGGCGTGGGGCGGCTGCAAGGAGATGCTGCAGCGCTGGCGTCAGTTCGGCAAGCTTCCCAACGGACCGATGCCGGCCATCGCCAAGGTGTTCGAGACCATTTCCACCGCCACGGTCGCGAAGTCGGCGGCCGAAGCCAAGGAGCTGCTGTTCCTGCGGCCGGCCGACGGCATCACCATGAACCGCTATCGCCTGCTCGCCGATGCCAAGGCCAAGGCGCTCGAACTGGCGCGCGATTATTCGCCGCCCGCCAAGGATGGCGAATGGGTGCTGCCGGGCGAGAGTGCCGCGGTGGCGATGCGTCTGGCGGCCGAAAGCTTCCACCGCCGCGGCCTCGCCACCAAGCATGATTTGGTCGTGTCCGGCGCGCTCGCCGGCGTGCTGTCGGGCGGCGATAGCGACGTGACACGGCCGTTGCGCGAAGACGAAGTGCTGGATCTCGAACGCAGCCGCTTCATGACGCTGCTGCACCATCCCGACACCATCGCGCGCGTCGAACACGTTCTCGAAACCGGCAAGCCCCTCAGGAACTGACGGAGCATATCATGGCGACCTACAAGGCTCCCCTGCGCGACATGCGCTTCGTTCTCTACGAACTGCACGACGGCGCCGCGCTGTCGGAGCAGCCGGGTCTCGAAGAGATGACCCCGGAAGTGTTCGATGCCGTCCTCGAAGAAGCGTCGAAGATCTGCGAAGAGGTTCTGTTCCCGCTCAACCGGTCCGGCGACGAAGAAGGCTGCCGGCTCGAAAACGGCGTCGTGCGCACGCCGAAAGGTTTTGCCGAAGCCTATAAGCTGTTTCGCGAGGGCGGCTGGACGTCGGTGACCTGCGATCCCGCGTATGGCGGCCAGGGCGTTCCCAATCTGGTCAATGTCCTCATCACCGAAATGATCTGCTCGGCCAATCTGTCGTTCGGACTTTATCCCGGACTGTCGCACGGCGCCTATACCGCGCTACAAGCCTATGGCAGCGAGGCCATGAAAGATGCCTATCTGCCGAAACTGGTGGATGGCACCTGGTCGGGCACGATGTGCCTGACCGAGCCGCAATGCGGTACCGATCTCGGCCTCTGCCGCACCAAGGCGGTGCCGCAGCCTGACGGCAGCTATCGCCTCACCGGCACCAAGATTTTCATCTCGGCCGGCGAGCACGATCTGACCGACAACATCATTCATTTCGTGCTGGCGCGACTGCCCGATGCACCGCCGGGGATCAAGGGCATCAGCATGTTCCTGGCGCCGAAATTTCTCGTCAATGCCGATGGCACGCCAGGCGCGCGCAACGGTGTGGCGTGCGGCGCCATCGAGCACAAGATGGGCATCAAGGCCTCGGCCACCTGCGTGATGAATTTCGACGACGCCACCGGCTGGCTGGTCGGCGAGCCGCACAAGGGCATGCGGGCGATGTTCACGATGATGAACGAAGAACGCCTCGCGGTCGGCCTGCAGGGATTGGGCTTGGCCGAAGCCTCCTATCAAGGCGCGGTCGCCTATGCGCGCGAACGGCTGCAGGGGCGGTCGCTGTCGGGCGCCAAATATCCCGACAAGCCGGCCGATCCGATCATCGTCCATCCCGACATTCGCCGCCATTTGCTCAACATCCGCGTGACGACCGAGGGTTGCCGCGCCTTGGGCGTGTGGGTGGCGCGCGCCGTCGACATGGCCTCGCACGCCGCCGACGACAGGACCCGTCACGAGGCGGAGGATTTCGTCGCCCTGATGACGCCGATCGTCAAAGCGCTGTTCACCGATCTCGGTTTCGAGGCGGCCAATCACGGCGTACAGGTGATGGGAGGTCACGGCTACATCCGCGAGCACGGCATGGAGCAATACATCCGCGACGCCCGCATCGCGCAGATTTACGAGGGCACCAACGGCGTGCAGGCACTCGATCTCGTCGGGCGCAAGATGGGCGCCCATATGGGGCGCTATCTGCGGTCGTTTTTCCATCCGGTCGCCGATTTCATCCAGACCCGTGCCGGCGACGAGAAGATGGCGCGCTATGTCGATCCGCTGACCAAGGCATTCGTGCGGCTGCAACAGGCGACCGGCCAGCTTGCGCGGATCGGCATGAAGCATCCCGAGGAAGCCGGCGCCGCGGCCACGGAATATCTGCGCCTGTTCGGTTTTGTGGCGCTTGCCTATCAGTGGGCGCGCATGGCCGAAATTGCGCATCAGAAGCTTGGTGAGAGCAGCGGCGAGGCGGCGTTCTATCAGGCCAAGCTGGCGTCGGCGGCGTTTTTCATGGACAAGGTGCTGCCGCAGACCGGTGCGTTGTTCTCCTCGATCATGGCGGGCGGTTCCACGATGATCGCGTTTCCCGAAGCCGCGTTCTAAGAAAGGCGCGTGATGGCGTCGCTGGTGCGCATGATGGGAGCCGTTGTCGCCGCGCCGTTCCGGCCCCGGCTGGGGCTCTACGACGCCTCGGCGCTTGGCTTTCGCGTCATGCCGCCCGACCTCGACTACAACATTCACATGAACAACGCCCGCTATCTGTCGCTGATGGATGTCGGGCGCGTCGACCTGATCGTGCGCACGCGAATGTGGCGGGCGATGTGGCAGAACCGCTGGCAGGCGGTGATTGCTGGCAGCATCGTACGCTATCGCCGCCCGCTGAAGCCGTTCCAGCGCATGGAACTGACCAGCCGCCTGATCGGTTGGGACGACAAATGGTTCTACATCGATCACCGGATCGCGGCGGGCGCGGTGCTGGCGTGTCAGGCGGTGATGCGCGGCGCCTTTCTCGATGCCCGCGGCATGCTGGCGCCGGTTGTCCTCGCTCAAGCCATGGGCGTTTCCACTGTCGCGCCGGCGTTGCCCGGCTGGATCGGGGCTTGGCATGACGCCGACCGCGAATTCGGCCAGCAGCCCGAAAGCGTTTTCGCAACTTTGACTCCCTCAACGGAGAAACCATGAAAATACTCGTCGCCGTCAAACGGGTGGTCGATTACAACGTCCGGGTCCGCGTCAACGCCGAGCGGACCGGTGTCGAGACCGCCAACGTTAAATTCTCGATGAATCCGTTCGACGAGATCGCGGTGGAAGAAGCGGTGCGGCTGAAGGAAGCCGGAGTGGCGACGGAAATCCTTGCGGTCAGCATCGGGCCGCGTGAGGCGCAGGAAACCTTGCGCAGTGCGCTGGCGATCGGGGCCGATCGCGCCATTCTCGTTCAGACCGACTCGGCGGTCGAACCGCTGGCCGTCGCCAAACTCCTCGCTGCTATCGCCAAGCGCGAAGGCATCGACCTCGCCATTCTCGGCAAACAGGCGATCGACGACGATTGCAACCAGACGGGGCAGATGCTCGCGGCATTGCTCGGCTGGCCGCAAGGCACCTTCGCCAGCAAGGTCGAGATGGCCGGCGACACGGTCAACGTGACCCGCGAGATCGACGGCGGGCTGGAGACGGTCGCGCTGAAACTCCCGGCCATCGTGACCACGGACCTGCGCCTCAACGAACCGCGCTACGCCTCGCTGCCTAATATCATGAAGGCCAAGTCCAAGCCGCTCGCGCAGAAGGCGCCAGCCGACTACGGCGTCGACATGACACCGCGCGTTACCACGCTCGAGGTGAGCGAGCCGCCTGCCCGCAAGGCGGGGATCAAGGT
>NZ_JBWZET010000156.1:0-12381 GCF_056722145.1 Rhizomicrobium sp.
GAGGAGCTTGCGCTCGGCCTGCACCAGGATGATGTCGCTTTGCATCAGCCCATGGCGGGTCACCGCCGCGCAACTGAGGAACATGCGGGAGGCGTGAAAGGTGCGGGTGGTGGCGTCGACGAAGGGATCGAGCACGATATTCTGCTCACGGAACACCACGCCGCCCGGAATCGATACGCCGGTTCCGGGTTGCTGCAACAGCGCACTGACGATGTGCAGCGAGTTGGTCAGCACTTGCAGCTTCAAGGGTTCAAGATGGGGGCACATCTGCAGCGTGGTCGAGCCACCGTCGATTATGACGGCCTCGCCCGGCCGACACAGCGCGGCAGCCGCCTTGCCGATCGCCGCCTTGGCCAAGCTGTTGCGCCCGACGTTCTCGTGGAAGGGCACGCCCTGCAAGTGGAAGCCGGTGATCTCGCTATCGGTCCCAATCTGGGCGCCGCCGCGCACGCGCTTGAGCTTGCCGGCTTCCTGCAGGCGTTCGAGATCGCGCCGCAGCGTTGCCGCCGACGCGGAGAGCTTCAAGGATAGTTCGCGAAAGGAGACAAACCTCTGCTCTTCGAGGAGGTTCAGGATAATCCTGTCGCGCTCGGCTGAATGCATTTCCGACTCATGGACCGGTAAAATTCACCGACAATATACATGATCGTGGCGGTGGCGCGCACGAGCCAAAGCAATCAGATGATACCGGCCGCGACGTCCGCGGTTTTGCGCTCGGCGGCCTTCCAGGTGCGATAGCCGGATTCGCGGAACAGGACGACCGGATCGGCGGCGCCGCCGGCTTCGACCCGCGCCAGCGCCAGGATCGGTGATACGTCGACGTCGTAGGCGGTCCGCAGCGCCCGGAAGGCCATCATCACGTCATTGCCTTCGCGTGCGGCTTTCAGTTCGGCGCGATCGACCAGAAGGGCGCGGGCGTAGGCGCCGGCGATGGCTTCGGAAGCGGCAAACAGGCTCTCGATCGGGTCGGTGAGATTGTGGGATTCGTCGATCATGTAGGCTGGGCGGAAGGCCGCCGGCTTGGCGAGTTCGGCTTCGACGAGTTCGTTGAAAATCAGGAATAGCCTGTGCGGATTTATCGCACCGGCGTCGAGGTCGTCGTCGCCGTACTTCGAGTCATTGAAATGGAAGCCGCCCAGTTTGCCGGCACGGTTCAGCATCGCAACGATCTGTTCGATGTTCACGTTGGGGGCATGATGGCCGAGGTCGACCAGGCAATGCGCCTTGGGGCCGAGTTCGTTGGCGGCCATCAGGTTGATGCCCCAGTCGGCGACCACCGTCGAATAGAAGGCGGGCTCGCACAGTTTGTGCTCCATCAGCACGCGCCAGTTCTCGGGCAGGGCCGCGTAAATCGTCTTCATCGCGTCGATATAGCGGTCGAAGGAATCGCGGAAGCTTTGCTGGCCGGGGAAATTGGTGCCGTCGCCGATCCAAACCGTCAGGGCGTCGGCGCCGAGTTTTTTGCCGATTTCGATGCAGTCGATGTTGTGGGCGACGGCGAGGTCGCGCGCCTTGGCGCTGGTCGCCGACAGACTGCCGAACTTGTAGCTGGCGGGCTGGCCGGGCTGGTCCTGGAAGGTGTTGGAATTGACTGCATCGAAGGCAAGGCCGAATTCGGCGGCGAGGTCGCGCAAAGCGGCGGGGTCATTGGTGGTGTCCCACGGGAAGTGGGTCGAGACGCGCGGCGTGACGCGACAGAGCTGCTGCACCACGGCGCAATCGGCGATGCGCTCGAAGACGTTGGTGGGCTCGCCCGGAATCGGGAAGCGGCCGAAGCGGGTGCCGCCGGTGGTCAGGCCCCAGGACGGAATTGCCACTGAAAAGGCGGCGACCTTTTTCTTGATATCGGCGATGGCGATACCGCGGCGCTCCAGTGTCCGTCCGAGCGCGGCGTAATCCTCGTGGACGGCGTCGACGCGCTTGGCGTTATGAGATTCGATGCGCTCCTGCGGCAGCGGGTTCTTCCTGGCCATGGTTTTCCTCGACGGTTGTTGTGTTTTACCCGCCCGACACTGTTTTGGATACGCGTCGTTCAGCGGATGGCGGCGCCGAAAATCGCCGGCTCTTTGCGCGGTTCGCGCTTTTCACTCAACTCCGGCGCCATCCGCCAGCCGTTAAGTGCCAGAGCCGACGGCATCGGCTTGACGCCGAAATGACGCGCCAAGTCTATCAGATTCTGGGTCGAGATGGTCTGACGGGGGCCGCCCATCGAGATGATCTTGACCAGCAGTTCCGAGGCTTTTTCGACGGTATCGATCAGCCCGAACGCCTCGTTGAGCGTGGTGCCGGCGGCGAAAACGCCATGGAACGGCCACAGCGCCAAGGGGTGATGGGCGAGGAGCGCCGCGGTGGCGTCGCCGATGGAGTCCGTCCCGGGCACCATCCATTCGAGCGTGCCGATGCCGTCGGGGAACACGACCAGACATTCGGTCGAGCCTTCCCACAGGGCGCGGGTGATGTTCGCAGTCGTCAGCTCGAGCACATAGCTCAGCGACACCAGATTGGTGGCGTGGCAATGCATGATGACGCGCTTGTCCGCGCCGTCGCGGTGCCGGCTGGCGAAATGGGACTTGAGATGGGCCGGCAGTTCACTGGTCGGGCCACCGGTTTCGCCGAAGCCCCACAAGATCTCGATCGACTCGCCGCCGTCGAGCACGCGGATGACGCCGAGATTCTGTTCGGGTTCGCGTTCGACGTTGCGGAAATAGGCGCCGGTGCCGGTGACCAGGAAACATTCGCCATCGAGACCAAGGACCGGCTCGGTCAGCTTGCGCACGCGAGTGTTCTTCCACAGCGGAAGATACGGTGCGACATCGTCCTTGGTGAGGCGGAGGGAAACGTTTCCGCCGTTACGCTCGTCCCATCCCTTTTGCCACATGTCGGTCGTGACGCGGACCATCTCCGCGACAAACGACGATTGCTCGGTACGCAAACTATCCATCACATCAAAAGCCTTGTCGGTTCGGCGCCGGCTGTGCCGGCAATCCGTTGGGGCATACTCAGGTTAGACCGGCACCGGAGATACCGGGGCACCTCCGGTGCCGCACTTGCAGCCAGGGGAGGCATTCGCCGGGGAGCGACGGCCAAGGCTGCAAAGCACTGGGCGGCAGGAGGCGCGAATCTGCTGGCGTCATCTGCCGCTTCGAACATGGTCTTCGCGAACCCCTGACCTGCGCCGTCACCGTTTGGTGATCGTTAGCGATCTAACCTTCATATTTCCCTTGACGGTTTCAATCATAATCGCACAAATTCCATCAAAAAGAAATAGGGGGGTGGCGTGCGACATAGTCGGGCGGCGACCCACAGGCAGAGAAATCCATGGAATTCCGTCGCTGCGGCGGGGCACTGTGCCGGGACTCGCTTTGACGGGTTGGACTGCCGGCCGTGCTCGATCGTGAGCGGGGGCAAAGGGGCACCATGAAGGCGAATAGAATCGTCGTTTTGGACATCGGTAAGACGCTGGCGAAGCTGACCTTGTGGTCTGGCAAGGGCGAGTTGCTCGACCGTCGCACCCGGCCCAACGGGCGGCCGACGGCGCCAAAAGGCTACCCCACGCTCGACATTGCCGGTATCGAGGATTGGATGGCCGGCGTGCTGGCCGAGTTCTCTCGCACCCATACCGTCGACGCCATTGTTCCGGTGGGGCACGGCGCCGCTGCGGTGGTGATCGAACCGGGCGGCGGCTTCATTCCACCGCTCGATTACGAGGCGGCCCTGCCCGAGGACCTTGCGGCCGACTATCGCAGCCAGCGGCCGGCGTTTTCCGAGACGGGGTCACCGGCACTGCCGTGCGGCTTAAATCTCGGGGCGCAGCTCCACTGGCTCGAGGCGGCGCTGCCGGAGCGATTCCGGCAGGGTACAATCCTGACTTGGGCGCAGTTCTGGGCGTGGCGTCTGAGCGGCGTGGCGGCCTGCGAAGTATCGAGCTTCGGCGTGCACACCGATTTGTGGAACCCGACGACCGGGGCGCCATCGTCGCTTTCCGTGCGACGGCGCTGGGCGGCGCGCTTTGCTCCATTTCATAATGCATCGGACGTGCTCGGCACGGCGACGCCGTACTGGCGCCAGCGCTGCGGTCTCGACGCCAACTGTCGTGTTTATTGCGGTTTGCACGATTCCAATGCCGATTTGCTGGCTGTGCGCTCGCATTCATCGATCGGCGCGCGCGAACACACCGTGGTTTCCACGGGGACCTGGT
Organism: Rhizomicrobium sp.; assembly: GCF_056722145.1. Taxonomy (NCBI): domain Bacteria; kingdom Pseudomonadati; phylum Pseudomonadota; class Alphaproteobacteria; order Micropepsales; family Micropepsaceae; genus Rhizomicrobium; species Rhizomicrobium sp. The sequence continues at coordinate 4,199 of NZ_JBWZET010000156.1, forward strand.
TCATCGCCATGCGCTCCTCGCCGCAGACGATCGCGCTCGCCGATCTGCCCGAGGCCCGCGATTGCCTGATCAACGTCAATCCGTTCGGCCGGCCGGTGCCGTCGGCGCGCTTCATGGGTGGGCGCGAGACTGAGATTCTGGAGGCGGCGCCAGTTGCGCAGATCGATCCGGCGGCGCAGGAAGCCGACCTGATCGCCCGGGCGCAGGCGCTGGTGGCGGAACGTGTGTTTGCCTTGCCGGCGTTTCAAAACGGTGTCGGCCCTTACCCGCAGCACGCGGGACGCTGGATCGGCCGGCCTGAGGATCAGCTCGGTCGCCGGGCGGCGGCGGGCCTTTACCTGGCGCTGATGCTCAATACCTCTCTTGATTTGATCGGTGCGGCTGAACGACTCGTCATCCAGGGTCGTTTCCTGGCTGATCCGGTATTTGCGCGGGCGCTGAAATCGCTCCGGCCGGCCGACCATGTTTATCTGGCGCCGTCGGACAACAGCCTGTGCTACGGCGCGCTCAGTTTGATCGATCCGGCGCTCGTGCCGCAGACGCCGCTCATGGAAGCGGCGCCGCTGCCATTCGACATTGTGCGCTATGCGGCACGGTGGTGCGATTTACTCGCAACCGAATTCTGATCCGCTTTGCAAAGATTGAATCGTTGGTGAGGAACGCGTGCGTTCGCGCATCCACACTCTGTTAGCACCTGTGGCGAGGTGTGCACACTCCGATCAAATTCGCTCGTGAATGCCGAATGCTTCTACCGTCTCCAATCCAATTGTGATTACTATCACTCTTAGGCGATCACAATTACGCACACTGTGATCGCGAAAGGCGCAGCATGGGCCCGTGGGTTCGCCCGGTCCGGCAACAAGCGCCCACAAAACGAAACGTGCTGAGGGAGGGTTCTAAGATATGTCCAGCACTTCATTGAAAAGTCGCCGCGCGCGCTTGCTGTGCAGCTCGGGGCTGGTGTTGGCGGGCGCAATGCTCGCGACATCGGCTGCGTCTGCGCAGGACCAAATGGAAACGGTGGTAATCACCGGTTCGCGTCTAGCGGTGACGACGGCCTACGATGCGCCGACGCCGGTAGCGGTCGTTGGGGCGCAAGATATTCAGCTGTCGGGCACAGTGAACGTCGAAAATCTGCTAGCCCAGTCGCCGCAGTTCCTGCCTTCGACCAACGGCGGCCAGACCGGCAATACCGTGCAGGCGAACGGTGACAGCGGCGCGGCGTGGCTCAACCTGCGCGGCCTCGGTGAACAGCGCAACCTCGTCCTGGTGAACGGACGGCGTTTTGCCATCCAGGGTACGCGTTTGACGACCGACATCAATACGATCCCGGCGACGCTGATTCAGCGCACCGAAGTCGTGACGGGCGGCAACTCGGCGGTTTACGGCTCGGATGCGATCTCCGGCGTCGTCAACTTCATCATGAAGAAGGATTTCGAAGGCGTTCAGGCGGGGGCGCAGTACACCTTTGACCAGTACACCGTCTCGCCGATCTATAACTTCGACGTGACCGTCGGCGGCAACTTCGATCATGACAAGGGCAACCTCGTCGTGGCGATGAACTATATGAGCCGCAAGGGCTTCACTCAGCCTGATCACGGCCATTGGACGAGCGTGCAGTACACCGACGCCTGCGTCACGGCGGCGTCCTACAGCCCGAGCGCTCCGGGCGTACGCAACGGCGCCGGCACCGGTGCGGCGTGCGTCGCGTCGGGCGGCGTCAACGGCTTCGTGGTGGGCGGTTCGGGCGACGTGCCGAACGGCTACATCAACGGCATTCCGACCTATGCGGCCGCCAATCCGACGCTGCAGGGTTTGTATGCGGCGGCGGGCCTGACCGGCATGACCAGCGACGGCATGCTGTTCCTCGACGGCGCAACCAATCCGAATACGGTGCGCGATCGCAACAGTTCGACCGATCTCTACAACCTGATCGCCACCAACTATATGCAGGTGCCCGAGCAGCGTTGGATGATGAACATGTTCGGCAACTATGCCTTCAACCGTGCGGTTGAGGCGTATGCCGAATTCCACTTCTCGAGCAACAGCGTCACGGCGCAGCTGACTCCGGCAAACGCCAGCGGTGCGGCCCTGGTCAACACCCACAATCCGTCGTTCACGCCTGCGGTGCAGGCGATCCTCGATTACCTGGACTCGCAGGAAGTCGGCACGACGACGTTTGCGCCGTTCGGCAACTCGGCCGGCTACAATGTCTCGACGACGCCGAACGACGGTCTGGTCAAGGTCAACTTCGGCAAGCGCTTTGTCGAAAACGGCAAGCGCACCCAGGACGCCAATCGCGTGACCTGGCGCTTTGCCGGTGGTTTCCGCGGCCAGATCGGCAGCGTGACGCCTGATTACTTCAAGGACCTCAGCTACGACGTCTACTACACCTTCGCTCGCACTCAGGAAACGGACCGCCAGACCGGCTCGCTTTCGCGTTCGAAGATGCAGCAGAACATGATCTCGTCGACCAACGGCGGGACGCCGGTGTGCGACATGTTCGGCGAAGGCTCGCTGTCGCCGGCGTGCGTCGCCGCAATCACCGTCGGTTCGACCGTGATCACCAATGCCGAAATGCAGGACATCAACGCGGCCCTGTCGGGCACGGCGTTTGACCTGCCGGCCGGCCCGGTGCAATTCGCCCTCGGTGGCGAATGGCGTTACACCAAGGCCGAATACCTTCCCGACATGTACACGTCATCTGGCGACGTGGCGGGCCTGAACTCGGCCAAGCCGACCACCGGCGCCATGGTTTCGCATGAAGTGTTCGGCGAAATCGGTGTTCCGGTCCTGAAAGGCCTGCCGGCAATCGAGCATTTCACCGTCCACGGCGCATTCCGCTTCTCCGACTACAATCTCGCGTCGGCGAAGAGCATCTGGACGTGGTCGATGGGCGCCGACTGGAAGGTGATGGGCGATCTGACGTTGCGCGGTCAGTACCAGCGCGCCATCCGGGCGCCGAACGTCGGCGAACTGTATGGCGGCTTTGCGCAGAACACGACCAACACCCTGACGGATCCTTGCGGCGGCAATCAGCCTGGCGCCAGCCGGACGGCCGCAGTGCAGGCGATGTGCACGGCCCAAGGCGTTTCGTCGGCCAACCTGTGGACGACCGCGATTCAGAGCCCGACCGGCCTGATCGTCTACAACTCGGGTGGCAACCCGGCCCTGAGGCCTGAAACCTCCGACACCATCACGATGGGCGTGGTCGTCACGCCGGAAGCCTTGCCCGGCCTCGCATCGAGCATCGACTTCTACAGCATCCAGGTGAAGGACATGATCAACGCGCTGGCGGGCGGCGCCGGCGGCATCCTGACCAACTGCTTCGCGCAGACCGATCCGAACAACCTGTACTGCCAGCAGATACACCGCGTCGGTGGCATGCTGACGTCGGGTTCGGGCGGTTTCGTCAACGCCGCCAACGCCAACATTTCGGGCCTGAAGACACAGGGCTTCGACTTCAACGCGAACTACAACTTCGCGGTGGGTTACGGCCTGTTCGGGAACGAGAGCAACGTCGAAGTCGGGACCGCTTGGAACTGGCTGCTCGAGATGGTTTCGCTGCCTGACGTGACCAACCCCGGCGTGAAGAGCAACTGCGCCGGCGCCTACGGCAATACCTACTGCTTCTACGAGCCGATGCCGCGCGTTAAGGGAACGTCGCGCATCGTGTGGAACGACGGCCCGCTATCGCTCAGCCTGAAGTGGCGCATGGTCGGCGAAGCCACGCTCGACAAGTATCTCATCCCGCTGCGTCGTGGCGTGACAGGGTTGGCGCTCGCCAATTTCACGCGCCCGGTGCTGCCGGCGATGAACTACTTCGATATCTCGGCCAGCTACGACGTGACCGAGAACATCCAGGTCTATGGCGGTATCAACAACGTCTTCTCGAAGGATCCGCCGATCCTGGGCAGCGCCGCGAGCTATGCGAACTCGTTCCCGGCGACCTACGACTCCTTCGGCCGCGTGACCTTCATCGGCATCAAGGCCAAGACGAACTGATCCGAACGGGCGAGGGGAGCGTCGTAACTGGCGCTCCCCAACGCGAATATCTTTCTCGCGGCCGGTGCCCCCGGCCGCTTTTTCTTTGCGGCGATTTGCACAGTGCGCCGTTGTGCGGACGGCTTCTGTGCCGCGCCCAAAACGCCTAATCTGGCGCAAATAAATAAACATAACAGGGTGGAACGTAATGACCGGCAATACCGAACGGTCCCTCAAAGGACCACTAGCGCTGGCGATCAGCTGCTTTGTGATCTGGGGCTTGGCTTATGGCCTTCTCGATGTGCTCAACAAACATTTCCAGGAAACGTTGCACGTCTCCAAGGCGAGCTCGGCGTGGCTGCAGATCGCCTATTTCGGCGCCTATGTCGTGTGGAGCATTCCAGCCGGCATGCTGATGCGGGCACGGGACTACAGGTTCGGCTTGGCGACCGGGCTCGTCGTCATCGCGATCGGCGCATTCTGCTTCGTCCCCGCCGGCAGTCTCGCCAGCTTTCCCTATTTTGTGCTGAGCATGTTCGTGCTGGCTTCAGGCCTGTGCGTGCTGGAGACGTCGGCCGACACCTATGTCAGCGTTCTTGGCAAGCCCGAGCATGCCACCCAGCGGCTCAATCTGGCGCAATCGTTCAATGCGTTGGGCGTTTTCTGCGGCCCGATCATCGCCGCCAATTTGTTCTTCAATCCGGACGTCGCCAAGACGCTCGGCGGGCCGCAGCAGTCGGTGCAGCTGATCTATCTCATCATCGGCGTCGCGGTTCTGATCTTCGCTGTGGTGATGGCGCGGTCCGGGCTGCCCGAGGTCAAGGCGGAGGAGCACGCGTCGGCGGGCGCCAACAACGATCCCTCGAAATCGCTGTGGCAGTACCGCCATTTCGTCTTTGGTTTTGCGACGCTGGCGATCTACATCGCCGCGCAGGTTGGTGTGTATGCCTTCTTCCTCAATCAGGCGACCGAAAGCTGGGTCGGCCTGACGACGGCGCACGCCAATTATCTGTTTTCGATCGGCGTGCTCGCCTATCTGATCGGCCGCTTCGCCACTACTGCACTGATTGGGAAGTTTTCGGCGCGGGCGGTACTCGCAGCGTATGGCGTCATCAACGTCGTGCTCTGCCTTGTTGCCGCCGCGGGCATCAACAAGGTGTCGGCGCTGGCGCTGCTGCCGGTGTTCTTCTTCATGGGCACGATGTTCCCGACCATCTTCACGCTCGCCATCCGCGGTCTTGGCGCCCACACCAAGCTGGCGTCGTCGCTGATGGTGATGACGATCGGCATTGGCGGATTGTTGTTCGTTTATCCGATGGGCATGATCGGCGACCGCTTCGGTATGCCGCCGGCGTTCCTGTTGCCGGCGTTCGGATTCATCGTCGTCACCTGGTATGGCTGGAAGGGCGCGCGCATCGGCTGACGTGCTTCACAAATTGAAAAGTCGCCGGAATCGCTTCCGGCGGCTTTTTTATTTCGAACGGCGGTCAGCCCTTCAGCGTCGCCATGTCGATGACGAAGCGGTATTTCACGTCGCTCTTCAGCATCCGCTCATAGGCCTCGTTGATGGTATCCATCGCGATCACTTCGACGTCGGCGGTGATGCCGTGGGCGGCGCAGAAATCGAGCATCTCCTGCGTTTCCGGCAAGCCGCCGATCAGCGAGCCGGCAACCGCTTTGCGACGCAGCACCAGCGGCGCGGTATTCAGCGCGTCCTCCAGCGGTCCGAGATAACCGACCAGCACCAGCGTGCCGTTGACGCTGAGCGTCGGGACATACGGGTTGAGGTCGTGCGCATACGGCACCGTGTCGATGATGAGTTCGAACTTGCCCGCCACCGTTTTCATCGCGGCCGGATCGCTCGACAGCACGATGTGATCGGCCCCGAGACGGCGCGCGTCAGCCTCCTTGCCCGGCGAGCGGGTGAACAGCGTCACCTCGGCGCCCATCGCCTTGGCGAGTTTCAGGCCCATATGGCCGAGGCCGCCGAGCCCGGTCACGGCCACGCGCGAACCCTTCTTCACGCCCCAATGGCGCAGTGGCGAATAGGTGGTGATGCCGGCGCACAAGAGCGGCGCCGCGCCCTTGAGATCGAGCCCGTCGGGAATGCGCAGCACGAACGGTTCAGCCACGACGATGGCGCCGGAATAGCCGCCCTGGGTAACGCGGCCATCCTCGGGATCAATCGCCGAATAGGTGAAGACCGCGCCATCGCAGTACTGCTCGTGGCCATGCGCGCAGGGTTCGCAGTCGTGGCAGGAATCGACCAGGCAGCCGACCCCGACCGCATCGCCGACCTTGAATTTCTTGACCTCGGGTCCGATCGCCGTCACCCGGCCGATGATCTCGTGGCCCGGCACGACCGGATAGATGGCGTTACCCCAATCGTTGCGGGCGGTATGCAGGTCGGAATGACAGACGCCGCAATAAAGGATTTCAATCGTCACGTCGTCCGGGCGCGGATCGCGCCGCTCGAAGGAATAGGGCACCAGGGCGGTGGTGGGCGAATGGGCGGCGTAGCCGTGCACTTTGATGGTCATAACGTTGCCTTTCGGACGAATCGAAACGGGGCCGGACAATAGGGCGGCGGGTGCGAGCGGTTTTGCCGGCAGCGTTCGCGTTACAATTTTGCGGATTTAGTAGAGATGGGGAAACCTCCCGCATTCTTCAAGGGGGTGCGACAGAATGGCGTTTCTTCCGCGATATCAGCCGGTTGTCCGATCCATTCGCGCGAATGAGGTGCAGGCACAATAGTTTCGGGAGGATGAAATTTGCGGGCGGTCGCCTTGCCTGCCCAAAAGAAAACGGGCCCGCATCGCTGCGAGCCCGTTCGGGGAAGTATCTACGAAAAGCCTACCACCAGACGGCGTAGAGCGCGATCAGAATGGCAATGATGGCGCCCGAGGCGATCTTGAACGATGGCGTGGTCGAGTAATCGACGTTGGTCACGTCCACCGTCACCGCTTCCGGCTTCGGCTTCTGCAGCAGCGAGGCGAGAATCGCGAGGCCGAGGCAGATCAGGAAGGTGTAGCCCATGCGGTTCATGAACGGCATAGCGCCCATGTCTTTGAGGATCGCGGCGGCCTGGGGATTGTGGACGACGCTCACCAGGTTACCCGCGAACTTGTACAAGCAGCTCAAAGCCACCGAGCCGACTGCCGCAACGATGGCGCCGGCTTCGGTAGCGCGCTTCCAGAACATGCCGAGCAGGAAGATCACGCAAATGCCCGGCGTGAAGAAGCCGGAGAACTCCTGGATGTACTGGAAGGCTTGATCGAAGCCGCCCAGCAGCGGCTTGACCACGATCACGGCGATCACCAGGGCAATGATGGCTGAGGTGCGGCCGGTGATGACCAGCGTCTTCTCGCTGGCTTTCTTGTTGAAGGTCTTGAACACGTCCATCGTGAAGATGGTGGCGATCGAGTTCACCTTCGAGCCGAGCGAGGCGATGATCGCAGCGGTGAGTGCGGCGAACACGATGCCGAGCAGGCCCTTCGGCAGGAGGGTCATCAAGATCGGATAGGCGTGGTCGGCGCAGACCTTGTGGATGTCATCGGGGCAGGCCATCTGCGCCTTGCTGGCAATCAGAACCGCGGCGATGCCGGGCACGACGACCAGCAGCGGGATCAGCAGCTTGAGGAACGCCGCCAGCACGATACCCTTCTGGGCTTCGTGGATCGACTTCGCCGCCAGGCCGCGCTGGATGATGTACTGGTTGAAGCCCCAATAGGAGAGGTTGGCCACCCACATGCCGCCAAGGATGACGGAAAGGCCTGGCAGGTCGGTATAGAACTTGTTGTCCGGCTTCAGGATCATATGGAAGTGATCGTTCGGCACTTTCAGCAGCAGCGTCTGGAAGCCATGGAGCGCACCGAGCGCGCTGAAGTCGCCGGAAACATGGGTCAACGAGATGAAAACGATGACCATGCCGCCGAGCACCAGCATCGAAACCTGAACGACGTCGGTCAGCGCGATCGCCTTGAGGCCGCCATAGAGGGCGTAGGCACCACAAAACGTCGCCAGGATGACGACGGACCACATTTGCGGCACGCCGGTCACAGTCGAGAACGCGGTGGCGCCGAGCCATAGAATGGACGTCAGGTTGACGAAGACGTAGAGCACGAGCCAGAAGATCGCCATCACGAACTGGATGCCCGCACCGTACCGGCGCTTGAGGAACTCCGGCATCGTGTAGATTT
>NZ_JBWZET010000157.1:0-4511 GCF_056722145.1 Rhizomicrobium sp.
AGGCAGTGTAGACGGTCTGGCGATTGAACGGCCGCTCGGCGAGGAGTCTCTGCACCATTTGGGTCGCCTTGGCCTGATCGCCGGCGCTGCGGACCGCATAGGCGCGGGTCATCGCCAGACCCCAGCCGAGGCTGCGGGCATAGAAGGGATCGTCATGCCCCGCCGCCACGGCTTCGGCGGCATCGAGATCGGCGTTGGCCTTGGGGTAGTCGCCGACGGTGATCTGATGGACCGCGCGGGCGCGGTAGAGACTGACCTTGCGCATCCAATAGCGCGCCGGAACATCGGCGAGCGCCGCATCGCAATCGGCGACGCCGACGACACCGCCCTCGGACTTGGCGCGGGTGATGCTGCTGCTCGTCGGTGGCGCAAACAGGAAGAAGGACGAGGCGACATCGGTCATGCCGTCGCTATCAGACGAGGGCGCGCCGTAGCCGTCGCAGCCGCGATATTGGTCATTGGTGGCCGCGCCGGCTTCGGCAGCAGCCAGCGTGACGACCAACACGGCCGCAGCAAGCATGTGTTTTTTCACGATATTTCCCCCCAACGCCGGCGCGTACTGTCGCCCTGGCGCGGGGCCGCGCCCAGTCTGCACGGTGTCGCAAACGGGAAAGCTCTATTTGATGATTGACTCTATATAGCAGAGTAATCTATAAGACGGCAAGACTAGGAGCCTCCACCCATGATGAACCCCGCCCAGACCATCCGTCTCGCCTTTTGGATCAGCTATTTCGCCTGGATCGTGATGGAAATCTGGATTTTCAGCCGTGACCGGCGGGCGGCGGCAGGGGTGCGCAAGGACCACGGCAGTATCTTCGTCATCATCGTGATGATCAGCGCCGGCCAGACCCTCGCCTTCTATGCGGGCGACCTGTGGCCATGGGCGCGGATTGTGCCGGCGATGGATGCGTTCTGGACCGGCATCGTACTCATTTGGGCCGGGATCGTCCTGCGCGTCTGGGCCGTGCTGACCCTCGGCCGCCACTTCCGCACATCCGTTCGTATCCTCGACGACCATGTGTTGGTCACCAGCGGGCCGTACCGCGTGCTGCGCCATCCCTCCTATACCGGCGGGCTGATGACGGTCATCGGCATCGGGCTGGCGCTCGGCAACTGGATTTCCGTCGCCGCCGGCTTCAGCGGCATCTTCATCGGCTACGTCGTGCGCATACTGATCGAGGAAAAAGCGCTGCGCGAACGCTTCGGCGAAGCGTTCGAAGCCCACAAGAAACGCACCTGGGCGGTCATTCCGCCGCTGTGGTGAACTCGCCCTTGAGCGCCCGCTCGATCAGGTTCGCGGTTTCGACGCAGCCGAACAGGGCGGCGAAGGAGCCGAAGCGCGGGCCTTGGCTCTGGCCGAGGCAGACCTCGTAGATCGCCTTGAACCAGTCGCGCAACGGCTCGAACTTGTGGCGCTTGCCGACTTCGAAGATTTCGAACTGGACCTTTTCGGCATCGTGCTCGTCGCCGAAGGCGCGTAGCGTCGCGGCGAGATCGGCGAGTGCGGCCCGTTCCTGCTCGGTGGGGGCGCGGAACTTCTTCGCCGGCTTGACGAAGTCTTCGTAATAGCGGATCGCGAAACCGACCAGCTTGTCGAGACCGCGATTCTTCTCCGGCGAGGCGTCCGGCGCATAAGCGCGGATGAAGCCCCACAACACCTCGCGATTGTGCGCATTGGAGGCGCTGACGAGGTTCAGCAGCAATGCAAACGAAACCGGATAGGTCTCCGCCGGCACCGTGCCGCCGTGGATGTGATAGACCGGGCTTTCGAGATGCTGCGCGTCCTCGGTTTCCTTGTGGCGATAGGCGTCGAGGAACGCAATGTAATCGTCGACGGCGCGCGGGATGACGTCGAAATACATCTTCTTGGCGACGCGCGGCTTCTGGAACATGAACAGCGCCAAGCTTTCCTCGGTGCCGTAGGTCAGCCATTCTTCCACCGAAAGGCCGTTGCCCTTCGATTTGGAAATCTTCTGGCCCTGGTCGTCGAGGAAGAGCTCGTAATTGAAGCCTTCCGGCGGCTTGCCGCCGAGCGCCCGCACGATCTTGGACGACAGCTCGACCGACGAAATCAGGTCCTTGCCCGCCATTTCGTAATCGACGCCGAGCGCCAGCCAGCGCATCGCCCAGTCGGCCTTCCACTGCAGCTTGACGTGGCCGCCGGTGACCGGCGTTTCGATCTTCTTGCCGTCTTCTTCGTAGACGATGGTACCGGCGTCGATGTTGGTTTCGAGCGTCGGCACCTGCAGCACCACGCCGGTTTTCTCCGACACCGGCAGGAACGGCGAATAGGTGGCGCGGCGCTCTGGCCCAAGCGTCGGCAGCACGATGTCGCGCACCTTTTCGTAATGGCGCAGCACCGTCAAAAGCGCCTCGTCGAAGCGGCCGGCCTTGTAGCAGTCGGTGGACGACAGAAACTCGTACTCGAAGCCGAAACGGTCGAGGAACGCCTGCAGCCGTGCATTGTTATGGGCGCCGAAGCTCGAATGGGTTCCGAACGGGTCCGGGATCGCGGTCAGCGACTTGCCAAGATGCGCGTGCAGCATCTCCTGGTTGGGGACGTTGTCGGGGACCTTCCTGAGGCCGTCCATATCGTCGGAAAAGGCGACCAGGCGGGTGGGCAGATCGCTCATCAACTGGAACGCGCGGCGGACCCAGGTGGTCCGGGCGACCTCGCCGAAGGTGCCGATGTGCGGCAATCCGGACGGCCCGTAGCCAGTCTCGAACACGACTTCACGACCCTTCACGCCCCGCGCGAGCAGTTTTCGCGCCTCCTCGAACGGCCAAGCGTGCGCTTTCAGCGCAATTTCCGAGAGGGGCGTGCTCATACTTTGGAATTCCTAAACTCTTTGGAAAGGCGGCGAAGCTAGGCTGGGGGGACCATGACGTCAACGTCCGTACTCGAAAATACCACCCCCGAAACCGATGCGCCCGGCGCCACGGACGAAGCCGTTTTCGCCGCCTTGGAAATGACCTATGGCGCCGAACTGAAACCGGTCCTGACGCTCTATCTCGAAACCTCCGACGCCTTGTGCGAGCGGCTGCAGGAAGCGATGGCTTGTGCCTTCTGGCAGGAAGCGGTTCGCGTCGCCCTCAAAATCGGCCAAGAAGCCGACGCCCTCGGCTTTCATTGTGTCACCAGGGCTGCCCGCAGGCTGGCGGACGGGACCTACCACGCCGACTCCGCCCACCATTTGCGCAACGACGCCCAGTTGGTGGTGTTCGAATATGAGCGCTTCCGGCTGGCGCTGGGGTTTCGCTATCCCAATCTAGTAGCCTCAATGGTCGGTTCCGTCGCATAGTCGCGGCGTGAACGATCCCAGACTCAAAAATCCGATCCTGTTGCAGCTTCAAGCCTTGCCGGCGCTCGTGCCCGCCGGAATGGGGGCCGTGGTTGACGACGGCCAGATTGCCCGCCTCGGCACCGCCCGCGCGGCCGCGCTGGTGGCCGACGGCAATGTCCTGATCGCCAACGCCGCCTTTGTCGCCGGACGGCTGAAGGCAACGCCGGCGCGGCTGGCCTACGACGTGTTGGAGCTCTTCGCCTTCATCCGCCCCGGCGTGGCCTGCGTGCCGAGTGCGCTCGGGATCGCGCGGGCGCTGGGCATCGCCGCGACCGAGCCGACCGGCGTCGCCACCTTGCGCGACTCTGCGCATATGCTGCTCGACGAGCTTGTCGGCCTTCCTGCGCAGACGCTCTCCGTGCTACGGCCGCTGTCGCAGACCATGGCCAAGGCGGGCTGGCGCTGGGCGCCGCTGATCCTCGACCTGATCGAGCCCTCCGAGTTGCAGCGCGCGCCGCTGGCCGGGTTCGAAGTCTGGCGAACGCTGAAGGAGTGGGAAGATGCGCCCGCGCCCGGCAAGCCGTCGTCCGAACCGGTCTCGCCCGAAGAAGCCCGCGCCCGTCTCGCCGCGCTGGTGGGAGGCGGCGGCGAAGAACGGCCCGAACAGCGCGCCTATGTCGATGCGGCGGCATTCGCCTTCAGCCCGCGCGAACGGGCCGGCGCGCCACGCGTCGCCTTGGTGGAAGCGGGCACCGGCATCGGCAAGACGCTCGGCTATCTCGCGCCCGCCAGTCTGTGGGCGGAGAAAAACGGGCCGGGGCTATGGATTTCGACCTACACCCGCAATCTGCAGCGCCAGATCGTGGCCGAATGCGCCCGCCTCCATCCCGATCCCGCCGAGCGCGAGGACAAGGTGGTGGCGCGCAAAGGCCGCGAGAATTATCTCTGCCTGTTGAACTTCGAAGAGGCGGTGAAACGACAGGCGCTGGCGCCCAGCATGCGCACCGTCGCGCTCGCATTGATCAGCCGCTGGGTTGCCGCGACCCGTGATGGCGATATTTCCGGCAGCGGCTTTCCGGCGTTTTTGGCGGCCTATCTGCCGCTGCGCGAAATCACCGACCGGCGCGGCGAATGCATCTATGCCGGCTGCCCGCACTATCGCACCTGCTTCATCGAGAAGATCGTGCGCCGCGCCAAGAATGCCGAGATCGTCGTCGCCAATCATGC
>NZ_JBWZET010000158.1:0-11725 GCF_056722145.1 Rhizomicrobium sp.
GGGTTGAAATTCGTAATCTGGAATCCGGACAGCTTTGCGCCGGTGAAGGCCAAGCGTCTGGCCAATGCCCGCGCCGAACGCGTTGCCCGCTCGGCCCAGGAAGCGGCGGCCCGCGCGGCGATGCAGCCGGCGATTGCGGCGCCCGCGCCTGAAACGAGCGCGCCCGTGCCACCGACGACCGAGGCCGCGCCATGAGCCATGTCCCGGTCATGCTGGCGGAAGTGCTCAGCGCGCTCAACCTCGTCGACGGCGGCCATTATGTCGACGGCACCTTCGGCGGCGGCGGTTACGCCCGCGCCATTCTCGAAGCCTGCGATTGCCGCGTTCTCGGCATCGACCGCGATCCCGATGCCATCGCGCGCGGGCAGGCGTTGGTCGCGGCCTATCCCGGCCGGCTGACGCTGATGCACGGCGCCTTCTCCGACATGGATACGCTGCTGGCGGCGAGCGGCGAGACCAAGACCAACGGCGTCGTGCTCGATCTCGGCGTTTCCTCGTTCCAGTTCGACGAGCCGGCGCGCGGCTTTTCGTTCCGCGCCGACGGGCCCCTCGATATGCGGATGTCGGGTGACGGCATGAGCGCCGCCGATTTTCTCAACACCGCCGAGGAGCGCGACATTGCCGACGTGCTGCAGCGCTTCGGCGAAGAGCGTCAGGCTCGCCGCATTGCGCGGGCGATCGTCAAGGCGCGGCCGCTGTCGCGCACGCTCGAACTTGCCGAGCTCGTTGCCGACGTGCTCGGTCCGGCCGCCAAGCGCTTGCCGATCCATCCGGCGACCCGCACCTTCCAGGCGCTGCGCATTCATGTGAACGACGAGCTTGGCGAACTGACGCGCGCCCTCGCAGCCGCGACCGCAATCCTGGCGCCCGAGGGCCGTCTTGCCGTGGTGGCGTTTCACAGCCTTGAAGACCGCATCGTCAAACATTTTCTCACCGAACGCGGCAAACCCGCGGCGCAGCCTTCGCGCCACGCCCCCGTTGCCGCTGCGATTGTTCAGCCCCAGTACCGCCTCGTCTCTTCAAAGCCGCTCACCCCTGGCGAGGCCGAGATTCATGCCAATCCCCGTGCCCGGTCCGCAAAGTTGCGCGCGGCCGAACGCCTTGCCGCTTAGGAGAGAGCCATGATCCGTGTCGTGAGTACGTTCTGCGTCGGGCTGATGGGTTTCACCTGCATCGCCAATTATCACGTCTCGGAAGAGACGCGCATCGCGCGCCAGGAGCTGACGCGCACCGAGAAGCAGATCCAGACCGAGACGCGCGACATCCGCGTGCTTGAGCTCGAGTGGCAGAAGGTCGCCAACCCGGCCGCGATCCAGAAGCTCGCCGAAGCCCAGCTTGGTATGCAGAACGGCCCATCGGTGCAGCTCGCCTCGGTGCGTGACCTGCCGCGGCGGACCGATGCGCTGAACAACGAAGATGTGCGCTCGGCCAGCGCCGAAGCCGAAGTCCAGCAGGTTCCGGTCGTCAAGGCCGCGATGCGCAGCGGAATGTGATGGCCCATGGCGGCGCAGTCCACCGTCCAGCAAAGGAGAATCCTCCTCGGAGCGGCGTTCGCGTTCGTCGCTTTCTGTGGCGTGGCGGCGCGCCTGGTTGACGTCACTGCGTTCAATCCCAAGCCGCCGGCGCCGCATAAATCCGAAAACGTCTTCACCGCCCGCGCCGATTTTCTCGACCGCAATGGCGATCTGATCGCCCGCGATCAGCCCGCCGACGATCTCTACGCCCGTCCGCGCCAATTGAAGGACAAGCACGCCGCCGCGATTGCGCTCGCCGCCGCCACCGGGTCCGATCTCGCCCGCGTCCAGGCGGTCCTGAACGACAAGTATTCCTCGGCGTTGATCGCGCGCCGCGTGGTGCCGGAGATGCGCGCCAAGGTCGATGCGCTGAAGCTGCCCGGCCTCGAATACCTGCCAAATTCCAAGCGCGATTATCCCTTCGGCCGCACCACGGCGCAGGTGCTCGGCGTTACTGATCTCGACGGCAAGGGCGTTTCCGGCCTCGAACTCGGCCTTGAGCACGACGTGCGCAGCGGGCACGGGCCGATCACCACCTCGATCGACAACCGCGTGCAGTACATCCTGCATGATGCCGCCGCCGCCGCGATGGCCGAGTTCCACGCCCACGCCGCCGGCGGGCTGGTGCTCGACGTCCGCACCGGTGAGGTTTTGGCGCTGGTGTCGCTGCCGGACTTCGATCCCAACGCGCGCGATTTCGCCGACGGCGATTCCGGCCGCAACATCATGGTCCAGGACGTCTACGAACTCGGCTCGGTGTTCAAGATTTTCGCCTTCGCGCTGGCGGTGCAGGACCACAAGGTCAGGCTCGACGAATCCATTCCTATCGGCAACGGCTTCAAGATCGGCAAGTACACCATCCACGAAGCCGAACACATGCCGGCGTATCTGATGGCGCGCGACGTGCTCGCCCAGTCCTCCAACATCGGCACTGCCCAGATTGCGCTGCGCTCGGGCCCGACGCGCCAGCGCGAGTTTCTCACCACCCTCGGCCTGCTGCGACCGCTGAAAAGCGAGCTGCCGGAACACGCCCGCCCGCTGTATCCCTCCAACTGGGGCATCGTCGAAACCGCGACGATCGGCTTCGGTCATGGCATTTCGGTTAGTCCGCTCAGTTTTGCCGCAGCCGCTGCGTCCATCGTCAACGGCGGCCGGCGGATTCAGCCGACCTTGCTGCGCAATCCGGTCGACAGCCGCGGCGAGCAGGTGGTGTCGCCGGAAACCAGCGCCACCATGCGTCATCTGCTCCGCTATATCGTCACCGACGGCACCGGCAAGAAAGCCGATGTTCCCGGCTATGACGTCGGCGGCAAGACCGGATCGGCGGAAAAGCCGGGCCGTCATGGTTACCAGGCGCACAAGCTGGTGACATCCTTCTGTGCCACTTTCCCGATCGAGGAGCCGCGCTATCTCGTTTTCGTTGTGCTCGACGAGCCGCATGGAACCAAGGCGACCGGCGGTTTTGCACTCGCTGGTTACACCGCGGCGCCGCTCGCCGGGCATGTGATTGCGCGCATTGCACCCTTGCTCGGGGTTCCGATCAATCCGATAACCGTCGCCAAAGAGAACCATAATGGTAGCGGGTAACAAGGTGGCGGTCGGGCCCGGCGCGGTGAAGCAATTTACCGGTCTGGCAAGCGACAGCCGTGAGGTGAAGACCGGTTTTCTGTTCGCCGCCATCCCCGGAAACACGGGCGATGGCGCGAACTTTGTCGGCGATGCGGTGGCGCGCGGCGCCGTCGCCGTGCTCGGCCGGCCCGAGATCGAAAGCGTGGTGCGGGCGGCTGGCATGGACTTCATCGCGGCTGAAAATCCGCGGGCGGCGCTGGCCAAATTCGCGGCGGCGTTTTACGGCGCCCAGCCGGCAACCATCGCGGCGGTGACCGGCACCAACGGCAAGACCTCGATCACCGTGTTTCTGCGCGAGATCTGGACGGCGCTCGGCAAGCGCGCGGCCTCGATGGGCACCATCGGCGTCGTCACGCCGGAGCGCACCCTCAAGCTCAACCACACCACGCCCGGCCCGATCGAAGTCCAGAAGATTCTCGCCGAAGCGAAAGCGGATGGCATCGATCATCTGGCGCTGGAAGCCTCCAGCCACGGCCTCGACCAGTACCGGCTCGATGGCGTCGAGATCGCCGCGGTCGCCTTCACCAACCTGACGCCCGATCATCGCGATTATCACCCCACCACCGAGCATTATCTCAATGCCAAGCTGCGGTTGTTCCGCGATCTGGCGCGCGACGGGGCGGCGGCGGTGGTCAATGCCGATGCCGATCACGCCCAGACGTTCGTCGCTGCGGCGGCCGAGCGCGGGCTGCGCCTCATCACCGTCGGCGAGCAGGGCGGCGGACTGAAATTGATCGCGCGCACGCCCTCGCTCGAGGGCCAGACGCTGGAAATCCTGTACGACGGCGAGCCGCACATCGTCGAATTGCCGTTGGCCGGCGCCTTTCAGGCGTCCAACGCGCTGGTCGCGGCCGGACTTGCCATCGGGCTCGGCGAGAATGCCGACGCGGTGTTCACGGCCTTGGCGCATTTGAAAGGCGCACCGGGGCGGCTTGAAAAAGTCGCGGTGGCGGCCTCAGGCGCACCGGTGTTCGTCGATTATGCCCACACCCCCGATGCGCTCGAAAATGTGCTCGCCGCCTTGCGTCCGCACACCGCGCGCAAACTGGTGGTGGTGTTCGGCTGCGGCGGCGATCGCGACCGCGCCAAGCGTCCGCAGATGGGCGAGATCGCGCATCGCCTCGCCGATGCCGTGATCGTTACCGACGACAATCCGCGCACCGAAAAGGCCGAGGATATTCGCCGGGAAATCCTCGCCGGCTGCTCGGACGCGACCGAGATCGGCGACCGGGCCGATGCGATCCGCACCGCCATCGCCGAACTGGGCATAGGCGACATCCTGGTGATCGCCGGCAAAGGACATGAAGCCGGCCAGATCGTCGGGGCGACGGTCTATCCGTTCAGCGATCGCGATGAAGCGGTCAAGGCGGCGGTGAAACTGGGTGGGCGGGAGTGGAGCCGGGCATGAAAGTGTTGTGGACATCGGACGAGATCGAACGCGCCACGCTGGGCAAAGCCTCGGCGCCGTTCGCCGTCAGCAATCTGGTGCTGGATTCGCGCAAGGCGACCGAAGGCTCGCTTTATCTCGCGGTCAAGGGCGAGAACAAGGACGGTCACGATTTCCTCAGTTCCGCGTTCGAGAACAAGGCGGCGGCCGCGCTGGTGCACAAGCCGGTGGACGCGGCCGGTCCGGTGCTGACGGTGGCCCATACCCAGCGCGCCCTGGAAGACCTCGCGCGCGCTGCGCGCGCCCGCACCGCAGCCAGGGTCGTCGCGGTGACCGGCAGTGCCGGCAAGACCACCACCAAGGAGATGCTGAAGCTGGCGTTCGGCGCGCTCGGCCCGACCCACGTTTCCGGCGCCTCGTTCAACAATCATTGGGGCGTGCCGTTCTCGGTCGCCAGCTGCCCGCGCGACGCCGCCTATGCCGTGTTCGAGATCGGCATGAACCATTTCGGCGAAATCCGCGGACTGGTGCCGCTGGCCAGGCCCGAGATCGTCTTGATCACCACCATTGCGCCCGCTCATCTCGAATTCTTCGGCAATTGCGAAGCCATCGCCGACGCCAAATCGGAAATCTTCGAGGGCCTGGTGCCCGGCGGTCCGGCGCTGCTGCCGCTCGACAGTCCCTATTGCGAGCGCCTGCGCACCCGCGCCAAACAGCTTGGCGTCACCAACATTCTCACCTTCGGGACCGCCGCCTGCGCCGATGCCCGGCTCACCCACTACGAGGACACTGCCGACGGCGTACGCATCCGGGCCGACATTTTCGGCCATCCGGTCGACGCCGTGATCGGTGCCCCCGGCAAGCACATCGCGGCGAACGCGCTTGGTGCGCTCCTCACCGTTGCGGCGGCGGGTGGTGATGTCGCGACGGCGGCAGCGGCGCTGAAGGGATTTCAGGCGCTCAAGGGCCGCGGCGAACGCATCCATGCCCATGGCGTCGAGATCATCGACGAAAGCTATAATGCCAACCCGGCCTCGATGGCGGCGGCGCTGGCCCTGCTCGCCAAGGCACGGGGGCGCAAGATCGCGGTGCTCGGCGACATGCTCGAGATGGGCCCCGAAGGTCCGGCGCTGCATGCAGGCCTGGCGCCCCATCTCGCTGCAGCCGATCTCGTCTTTTTGTGCGGGCCGTTGATGGCGTCGTTGCGCGAAGCGCTGCCGGTCGGCGCTGTCTATGCCGCAAACTCAAAAGAACTGGCGCCGAAGGTGGCCGCGGCGGTCAAGGCCGGCGACACGGTGCTGGTGAAAGGCTCGAACGGCAGCCGCATGGGCGCCGTCATCGAGGCGATCAAGGCTGGGGGCTGAGCGATGTTCCATTTCCTGTTCTATCTGCCCCACGCCGGCGACATGCCGTTCCTGCGTCTGTTCAAATACCTGACATTCCGCTCCGGCGGCGCGGTGCTGACGGCGCTGTTCATCGCCTTCTGGATCGGCCCCGGCCTGATCCGCTGGCTGAAGGTGAAGCAGGGCAAGGGCCAGCCGATCCGCGCCGACGGGCCGCAGCGCCACATCGTCGAGAAGAAGGGCACGCCGACCATGGGCGGCCTTCTGATCCTGATCTCGGTGGTCTTTTCCACTTTGTTGTGGGCCGACCTCGGCAACCCCTATGTCTGGATCGTGCTGTTCGTGACGGTGGCCTATGGCCTGCTGGGGTTTGCCGACGACTATATGAAGGTGACCAAGCGTTCCTCCGACGGCATCAGCGGCAAACTCAGGCTGGCGGTCGAGTTCGGCGTCGGCTTTCTCGCCACCTTCCTGATCATGCAGGCGGAAACCTCGAGCGTCGGCCTGTACGGCACGCTGGCGGTGCCGTTCTTCAAGAACGTCGTGCTCAGCCTCGGCATCGGCTTCATTTTCGTCGGCGGCATCTGGATCACCGGCTTCGCCAATGCGGTGAACTTCACCGACGGCCTCGACGGCCTCGCCATCATGCCGGTGATGATCGCCGCGGCGGCCTTCGTCCTGATCGCCTATTGCGTCGGCAACGAGAAGTTCGCTGGCTACCTGCAGCTCGTTTATGTCCGCGATGCCGGCGAACTGGCCGTGTTTCTGGCCGCATTGATCGGCGGCGGCCTCGGTTTTCTCTGGTACAACGCACCGCCCGCCTCGGTTTTCATGGGCGACACCGGCTCGTTGCCGCTGGGCGGGGCGCTCGGCGCGGTCGCGGTGTCGGTCAAGCACGAGATTGTTTTGGCGGTGATCGGCGGCCTGTTCGTGCTCGAAACCGTGTCGGTGATCGTGCAGGTGATTTCGTTCAAGCTGACGGGCAAGCGGGTGTTCCGCATGGCGCCCATTCATCATCATTTCGAACAGCTCGGCTGGCGCGAGCCGACCATCGTGATCCGCTTCTGGATCGTGGCGGTCATTCTGGCGCTGATCGGCCTGTCGACGTTGAAGTTGAGGTAGTGTCGTGATCGTCTCCGACGCCTTTTCTCACCGGACCGTCGCCGTCTTCGGATTGGCGCGATCGGGCTTGGCCGCGGTCAAGTCGCTGCGGGCCGGCGGGGCCGAGGTCTTGGCGTGGGACGACAAGGAAGCCTTGCGCGAAGCGGCGCGCGCTGCTGGTGCCAGGACGGTGGAATGGTCGGAATGGCCATGGGACCGGCTCGCCGCCGTGATCCTGTCGCCGGGCGTGCCGCTGACCCATCCGAGGCCGCATGACGTCGTGGTGCGCGCCCGCGAATGGGACGTGGACGTGATCGGCGAGACCGAACTCTTCGCGCGCGCCATTACCGAGACGCCGGTCATCGCCATCACCGGCACCAACGGCAAGTCGACCACCACGGCGCTGATCGGCCATATCCTGAAATCGGCCGGCTTCGATGCCCAGGTCGGCGGCAACATCGGCCAACCGGCGCTGGCGCTCGACGCGCCCGGCCCGAAGACCATCTATGTCCTGGAAATCTCGTCCTATCAGGTCGATCTGTCGCCCGGGCTTGCCGCCGACGTGGCGCTGCTCACCAACATCACGCCCGATCATATCGACCGCCACGGCAGTCTGGAAAACTACGCCGCCGTCAAGATGCGGCTGTTGCAGCAGACCAAGAAAGCCGGGCTCAATGTCGTCGGCGTCGATGATGCGCATTGTTCCGGCATCTTCACCCGCCTGACCTCCAATGGCGGCGCGCCGTGCGTGCCCGTTTCGGTCGGCAAGATCTTGGGCCGCGGCCTCTTCGTGCTCGACGGCGTGCTTTACGACGCCCAGTCCGATCGCGCCGCCAAGGTGATGGACCTTCGTGCCGCGCCGCATCTTCCCGGTGCTCACAACTGGCAGAACGCCGCGCTCGCCTATGGCGCGGTGAAGCCGTTCATCGCCAATCCCGCGGTCATCGCCGATGCCATCGTGTCGTTCCCCGGCCTTGCTCATCGCATCGAGGAGGTCGGCCGTATCGGTAAAGTGCGCTTCGTCAACGATTCCAAGGCGACCAATGCCGATGCCGCCGAGCGGGCGCTGGTCTGTTTCGACGACATATGGTGGATCGTCGGCGGCCGTGCCAAGGCGGGCGGGATCACGCCGCTTGAGGCGCATTTCCCGCGCGTGCGCAAAGCCTATCTGATCGGCGAGGCGGCCGAAGCCTTTGCTGAAACCCTGAACGGCAAAGCCGAAATCGCCATGAGCGGCACGCTTGATGCCGCCGTCGCCGCTGCTGCTGCCGATGCGAGCGCCTCCGCGGTGGCGGAGCCGGTGGTGCTGTTGTCGCCGGCCTGCGCCTCGTTCGATCAGTTTTCCGATTTCGAGAAGCGTGGCGATGTATTCCGCGAGCTCGTGGCCAAGCTGAAAGCGGAGGGCGAATGAACCGCGCCAGCCGCAACTTCCTGTCGGATTGGTGGTGGACCGTCGATCGCGGCGCCGCCATCACCGTGCTTGTGCTGCTCGGCATCGGTCTGATGCTGGCGGTCGCAGCCAGTCCGGCGGCGAGCGGTGGTCCGGTGACGCAAGGCAATTTCAATTTTGCCGTCAAGCAGATGATTTTCGCCGGCGTCGCCATCGCGATCCTGTTCGGCGCGTCGCTGATGAAGCCCGAAGACGTCAAGCGGCTTTCGGTCCTCGTCTATGTGCTGGCGATCCTCGGCTCGGTCCTGGTGCTGTTTGTCGGCACCAAGACGCTGGGGGCCAAGCGCTGGCTCGATCTCGGCTTCTTCACGCTGCAGCCGTCGGAGTTCATCAAGCCGACCTTTGCGATTTTGGCGGCGGCGATCCTCAGTGATCCGCGCCCGGCGCCGCTGCCCAAGCCTGCGATGGTGCTGCTGCTGTTGACGCCGGCGCTTGGCGTCTTGATCGCCCAGCCCGATGTCGGCCAGACCTTCCTCCTGGTGCTGCTCTGCATTTCGATGCTGTTCTTCGCCGGCCTGTCGCACAAATGGATGGCGATCATGGGTGGTGGCGCTGCCGCCATGGCCGCGATCGCGGTATGGAAGTTCCATCATGTGCAGCACCGCGTGGCGCAGTTCTTCCACCCCACCGAGAAGGGCCTGCAGGTCGACCGTTCGCTGCAGGCGTTCCAGCATGGCGGCCCGCTCGGTGTCGGCCCCGGCGCCGGCACCGTCAAATACCGCCTGCCCGACGTGCATTCCGACTTCATCTTTGCGGTGGCAGGCGAGGAATTCGGCCTCATCCTCTGCGGCGTCATCGTCATTTTGTTCTGCTTCTTGACTGTCAGGCTGCTGATCAAGGCGGCGAACGCGCGCGACAGCTTTCTGCAGCTCGCCAGTGCGGGCCTCGCCACGGCGCTGGCCTTGCAGGCGTTCATCAACATGGCGGTGGCCATGAACATGATGCCCGCCAAGGGCATGACGCTGCCGTTCATTTCGGCCGGCGGTTCGTCGCTGTTCGCGGTGGCGCTGACCATGGGTTTCATCCTGGCAATCGGGCGGCAGCGGCCGCAAATCGATCTGGGAGGGCCCAGGGCATGACGATAGTTCTGGCGGCCGGCGGCACCGGCGGACATCTCTTCCCGGCCGAAGCGCTGGCGGGCGAGTTGATGGCGCGCGGGCACAGAATCGTGGTGATGACCGACAAGCGCGGCACCGGCTATGGCGACGTCTTTCCCGGCGCCGAGATCGCCATCGTGCCGTCGGCGGCGTTTTCCGACCGCAGTGTGTTCGGCTTGATCGCGGCGCCGTTCGAAATTCTCGCCGGCATTCTCGTGTCGTTCGCCAAGCTGAAAAAGCTGAAGCCGGCGGCGGTGGTTGGGTTCGGCGGCTATCCCAGCCTGCCGGTGATGCTGGCGGCGTGTCTCGCCGGATTGCCCACCGCGATCCTCACGCCCGACGCACTGCTCGGCCGCGCCAACCGGCTTCTGATGAATTACGTCAAGGCGATTGCCGCCAATTTCAAGCTGGTGCGCTTCCTGCCGCGCCATCCCGACAAGATCGTCTACACCGGAAATCCCTTGCGCTCCGATGTGACCGCCCGCAGCGCTGCCGCGTATGAGACCCCGACCGGCGCCATTCGCCTGCTGGTGTTCGGCGGCAGCCAGGGCGCGCGGGTGTTCTCCGAGCGGGTGCCGAACGCCGTTGCGCGACTGCCCGAAGCGATCAAGGCGCGGCTCGAAGTCGTGCAGCAATGCCGCCCGGAAGATATTGACGGCGTGCGCCGCGTCTATGAACGCATGAACGTCAAGGCCGAGCTGGCGTCGTTTTTCAAGGACATGCCGCAACGCATCGCCGATGCCCATCTCGTCATTGCGCGCGCCGGTGCCGGCACCGTGTCGGAACTGGCCTGCATCGGCCGTCCCGCGATCCTGGTGCCGCTGCCGCATGCACTCGACGACAACCAGACCCCGAACGCCGAAGCGCTGGTCGCGGTCGGTGGCGGCTGGCGTCTGCCGCAAAAGGATTTCACGCCGGAAAAGCTGTCCGACATGCTGACCGAAGCCTTCGCCGATCCGGCTGGGCTGGCCCAGCGGGCGGCAGCGGCGCTCACATTGGCTCGGCCGGACGCGACCCGCGCGCTCGCCGATCTCGTCGAGAAATTGGAGGGCGGGCGATGACCGCACCCGTGGGGACCCGCGTTCCGCTCGATATCGGTGCCATTCATTTCATCGGCATCGGCGGCATCGGCATGAGCGGCATCGCCGAGATCATGCACAATCTCGGCTATCACGTTCAGGGTTCGGACGCCGCCGACAATAATAATGTCAAGCGGCTGAGGGCGATGGGCATTCCGGTGGCGGTCGGCCACGCACCGGAAAACCTCATCGGTGCTCATGTCGTGGTGTATTCCTCGGCCGTCAAACCCGGCAATGCCGAATTCGATGCGGCGCGCCATCAAGGCCTGCCGCTGGTCCGCCGCGCCGAGATGCTGGCCGAGATCATGCGGCTGAAGTCGTGCATCGCGGTCGCCGGCACCAACGGCAAGACCACCACCACGACGATGGTGGCGGCGCTGCTCGATGCCGGCGGGCTCGATCCCACCGTCGTCAACGGCGGCATCATCAATGCCTATGGCACCAATGCGCGCCTCGGCCAGGGCGAATGGGTGGTGGTGGAAGCCGACGAGAGCGACGGCACCTTCCTGCGCCTGCCGTCGACGATTGCAGTCGTCACCAACGCCGATCCCGATCATCTCGATTTCTACAAGACCTTCGACAATCTGCGCGACGCCTTCCAGCGCTTCATCGAGAATGTGCCGTTCTACGGCTTTGCGGTCTTGTGCATCGATCATCCCGAAGTGCAGGCGATGGTCGGACGGATCACCGACCGGCGCATTCTCACCTATGGCATGAGCCCGCAGGCCGACGTCCGCGCCGTCAACATCCGCTTTGCCGAGGGCGCGTCGTGCTACGATGTGATCTTCACCGACCGGCTGGCCGGCACCGAACGCCGGCTCGAGAATTTGCGCCTGCCGATGCCGGGCGAGCACAACGTCCAGAATTCGCTGGCGGCGATCGCGGTAGCGAGCCAGCTCGGCGCTTCCGACGAGATCATCGCCAAGGCGCTCGCCAGTTTCCGCGGCGTCGGGCGTCGGTTCACCCGCGTCGGCGAATGGAATGGGGCGGCGATCATCGATGACTACGCCCACAATCCGTTCAAGATCGCTGCGGCCCTGAAGGCGGCGCGCCAGGCTTATGCCGGGCCGGTGGTCGCCGTGGTGCAGCCGCACCGCTACACCCGCTTGCGCGACACGTTTGCCG
>NZ_JBWZET010000159.1:0-4590 GCF_056722145.1 Rhizomicrobium sp.
CCGGAAGCCAGCGCTTCCGGGGGCGTTTCTCTTGCCCGGCAAATGGCATCAGTAGCCGCTGGCGGATTCCTTCGCCGCACCGCTCTTGGCGTTATTGACCATCGGGCTGGCATTATCGCCTTCCTCGCCATACCAGGTGCGGAATTCGGCAAAGCCCGGCACCTCTGCGAAGTTACTGTTGATCGACGGATCAACCACGACATGGACCACGGCCGGCTTCCCGCAAGCCAGGGCGCGCTGCATGGCCGGGGCGATATCCTCCACCCGATCGACATATTCGCCGTGAGCACCGAAGCTTTCCGCCGTCTTGTCGAAGCGGACCGCCCGGTTCCAGCGGGCCTCGGGGATCGGCGTATTCTCGCCAAAGTTCGCCTTGTAGGACGCCTCCTCCAGGCCCCAGGCGTAATCGACCGACACGACGCAAACCACCGGCAGGTTCTTGCGGACGGCGGTCTCCAGTTCGCCGATGTGGAACAGGAAGGATGAATCGCCGGTCAGCAGCACCACCGGCCGGTCCGGCACCGCCAGTTTCGCGCCCAGCGCATAGGACAGGCCGGTGCCGATGGCTCCATAGTTCGAATTCCACATCGCATCCAGCGGCTTCACCTGCAAGGCCGCCTGGAACCACATCGAGGCGGCGCCACCATCGCGCACGATCACCGTTTCTCGCGGGAGCACCCGGGTTGCTTCCACCGCCAGGACGCCGGTGTGGATCGGCTGGGAATGGGTGGGAAGCTTCCCGATCAGCGCCTGCTTTTCAGCGGCAAGTTGCGCGGACAGCGCCTCGAGATCGACAGGAAGCGGCCGGGCAAGATCGCCCAGCGCAGCGTTGAGCTGGGGAACCACCGCGCGCAAATCGCCCACCAGCGGCACATCGATCGGGCGATTGACGCCGATCGCGGTGGGATCGCGCTCGATATAGATCCACTTGCGGTCGGTTTTGCCCTTGGCCCAGTGGCGGCCGCGGCCATAATGCATGGCCTCGCCAATCTCGGTACCGATCGCCACCACCGCATCGGCGCGGGCGACGATTTCAGATGTGGTTGGGGAGCCATAGGGAAAGGTCCGCTGCTCCATCCCTTCCAGCACCGCCTCCACCGAAACCGTGCTGATGATCGGACAGCCCAGCTTGTTAGCCAGGGTAATGACATCGGCCTGCCCGCGCGAGGCCACCGCGCCCTGTCCCAGCAGGATCACCGGATCGCTGGCCGTCTTCAGGATATCGACGGCCTCGGCAATGGCACGGGTGCCGGCTTCCTGATTGACGAGCCGATAGCGATGCGGCGGCGGTGCGGGCGGCAGGTCCAGCTCGGCGGTCATGATGTGCAGCGGCAGTTCGACATAGGTCGGCCCGGGAACCCCGCTCATCGCCTGGCGGAAAGCCTCCTGCACGATCTCGTCGAGCTGTTCGACATGCTGGACCACCCCGATATACTTCATCACGCCCTCGAACATGGGCGGCTGCTTCATGTGCTGGGTCTTACCGCGCCTTACGCGCTCGTCATAGAAACTGTGGCGCTGAGCCATCAGGAATACGGCCGGAATATTCTCTTTCCGCAGGTAATTGGCACCACTGGCCACATTGGCGACCCCTGGCCCCTTGTTCATGCAGATGACGCCGGGCTTGCCGGTCATGCGATAATAGGCGTCGGCCATCATCGTCGCCGCCGCCTCGTGGTGGGGCGAGACAATCCGCATGCCCTGCTGTTCGGCGGTGATAAACATGCCAAAAAAGCTGGGGTCGGGAATGCCGAAAAGCACATCCACGGATTCCGCCGCCACCAGTTCGACAAGCCTTTCGTGAACCCTGTAGATCGCCATGACACCCTCCTGAAATCCATGAACCTGTCGGGGCAAATGCCAGTTGCCACGCGGTTTGGCTATCGCTGTCCTTGGAAGGCGCCACTTCCCGCCCCGGCGAAGGCCGATTTCTTGCGGCCCGATGCCCGGCCACCGGCGACCCACAAGCAACGCGCCGTTCGGCATGGCCCATCGGTTTTCGGCCAAAACGGGCATCCCACCGAACCATTGAAAACGCTGGTGAGCCCAGCTGGAGCTCATCATTTAGGTAAAAACAATAACTTAAATTGGCTACCCTGTTGATTTCTGCTGAGAGTTGACCCGGGATTTTCATCGAGAAGTGACCCGGGTGGGTGTTATGTCCCGCGCAGCGGGGTTTGGGTCAAGCGGGTGATTTTTCCTTTCTGGATTTGGGGGCAGCGGCGCTGGCCTTGAAGCGGAAGCTGTCGTTTCCGGTCTCGATGATGTGGCAGTGGTGAGTAAGCCGATCGAGCAGAGCGGTAATCATCTTGGCATCGCCGAACACGCCTGCCCACTCGCTGAAGGAGAGGTTTGTGGTGATGACCACGCTGGTGCGCTCGTAGAGTTTGCTGAGCAGGTGGAACAGCAGGGCTCCGCCTGACGGGCTGAACGGCAGATAGCCGAGCTCATCGAGGATGACGAGATCGAGGCGCAGCAGGCGCTCGGCGAGTTGCCCGGCCTTGTTCATGGCCTTTTCCTGCTCGAGAGCGTTGACCAGATCGACCGTGGCAAAGAACCGGACCTTCTTGCGATGATGCTCGACGGCATGAACGCCGAGCGCGGTGGCGAGATGGCTTTTGCCGGTGCCGGGCCCACCGATGAGCACGACGTTGTCGGCATTGTCGGTGAAGTCGCCGCGGTGGAGTTGGCGCACGAGCGCCTCGTTCGCCTCGCTGGCGGCGAAGTCGAAGCCGGCCAGATCCTTGTAGGCCGGGAACCTGGCCGCCTTGATCTGGTAGGCGATCGATCGGACCTCGCGCTCGGCGACCTCGGCCTTGAGCAACTGGGAGAGGATGGGCACGGCAGCATCGAAGGCCGGGGCGCCTTGCTCGGCGAGGTCTCCGGCGGCTTGGGCCATGCCATACATCTTGAGGCTGCGCAGCATGACGACGACGGCGGCGCTGGCGGGATCATGACGCATGGCGCCACCCCCTGCCACGCAGGGCATCATAGCGGGCCACATTGGCCTTGGGCTCGCGGTGCAAGGTCAAGGCCTGCGGCGCGTCAATGGCGACCGGGTTGACCGGCTTGCCGTCGATCAGGCGATGCAGCAGGTTCAGCACATGCGTCTTGGTCGGCAGTCCGGCCTCCAGCGCCAGTTCGACCGCGTACAGCACGGCCTGTTCGTCATGATGCAGGACCAGGGAGAGGATCTCCACCATCTCCCGGTCACCGCCGGGCCGCTTGATCAGGCCGGCCTGGAGACGCCGGAACGGCTCGGGCATCTCGAGGAAGGGAGCGCCATTGCGCAGGGCGCCGGGCTTGCGCTGGACGACCGCCAGATAATGCCGCCAGTCGTAGATCGTCCGCCCCGGGTGATCATGGGAACGCTCGATGATCCGGGCGTGCTCGCACAGGATCTGCCCCTCGGCGGCGATGACGAGCCGCTCCGGGTAGGCCCGCAAGCTCACCCGCTGGTTGGCGAACGATGCCGGCACGCTGTAGCGGATACGTTCGAACGTCACCAGGCAGGTCGGCGATACCCGCTTGGCATGCTCGACAAAGCCGTCGAAGGGCCGGCCCACAGGCATCAGGCAGCCCGCTTCGGCGGCATGCACGTCGGCGATGGAGCCGGGCAGGACGCCATGCTGGATCTGCGCCCAGTGCGCGATGCACCGTTCCTCCAGCCAGGCGTTGAGCGCGTCGATACCGGGGAAGCTGGGGGTGGGCTGCCACAGCCGGTGCCGGGCATCCTGGACGTTCTTCTCGACCTGCCCTTTCTCCCAGCCCGAGGCCGGGTTGCAGAACTCCGCCTCGAACAGGTAGTGGCTGACCATCGCCGCGAACCGGGCGTTGACCTGCCGGGCCTTGCCCGAACCGATCTTGTCGACCGCGGTCTTCATGTTGTCGAAGATCCCGCGCTGCGGCACTCCGCCCAGAACCCGGAACGCCTGGGTCAGCGCATCGAACAGCATCTCGTGGGTCTGGAGCAGATAGGCCCTGACGATGAACGCCCGGCTGTGCGACAGCTTGGTGTGGGCTACCTGCAGCTTGACCACCTTGCCGCCAAGCAGCGCGTAATCCTCGCTCCAGTCGAACTGGAACGCCTCGCCGGGCTGGAATGCCAGCGGCACGAACGTCCCCCGCCCACTGGTCTGCTGATCGCGTTGCCGCTCGAGCTTCCACTCCCTGACAAAGGCCGCAACCCGACCGTAGGAACCGGTGTAGCCCAGAACCGTCAGGTCCGCGTAAAGCTGCTTCGCCGTCCGCTTCTGTTTGCGCGACTTGCCCACTTCGACACGCAGCCAGGCAGTCAACTTCTCGGCGAACGGATCCAGCTTGCTCGGCCGCTCCGGAACCCTGAACTGCGGCACCAAAGTCTCGGCGCGCAGGTACTTGCGGATCGTGTTGCGCGACAATCCCGTCCGCCGCTCAATCTCCCGGATCGGTAGCTCTTCGCGAAAATGCCAACGGCGGATCACACTCAAAAGGTCCATGTCGATCACTCCTCATCCCCCGACCTGTCAGCCAGGGGGAAGGTCAGAACATGGGTCACTTCTCAGTGGAAATTTACGCCCCTCCCGGGTCAACTCTCAGCAGAAATCAACA
>NZ_JBWZET010000160.1:0-10723 GCF_056722145.1 Rhizomicrobium sp.
GCGCTCAAGATTAGCAATCCTTCGGAAGCCTTCCGGGAAACCGCGTCGGTCCTCGGATTAATGAACGCACTAGAGCTGAGCAAGTAACATGGGCAAGACGATCCTTACGGTCGATGACTCGCGCACGATGCGTGACATGCTGAGACTGGCACTGAGCGGCGCAGGCCATACCGTCATTCAGGCGGATGACGGCGTTCATGGGGTGGAAGTCCTCGAGAAGGCCGGCTTGGTGGACGTGATCATCACGGACATCAACATGCCGCGAATGGACGGTTACGGCTTCATCGAGCACGTACGCCGCGGTTCGGCGAACAAGATGACGCCGATCCTGGTCCTTACGACGGAAAGCGAACCGGCCAAGAAAATGCGGGCCCGCGATGCGGGTGCGACGGGCTGGATCGTGAAGCCGTTCGATCCTGAAAAACTGCTCGCCGCAATCCGCCGGGTTTCTCCATAGCACGATAGGGACGCGTTGCCATGGATCCCATGGAAGCCATCAAACAAACCTACTTTCAGGAGTGCGACGAGCTGCTCCTGGCGATGGAGGAAGGCCTCATCGCCATGGAGAGTGGCGAAGCCGACTCTGAAACGATCAATGCCGTGTTCCGCGCGGTTCATTCGATCAAGGGCGGCGGGGGCGCCTTCGGGTTTCAGATTTTGGTGGAATTCTCCCACGTTTTTGAAACCGCGATGGATCTGGTCCGGTCGGGCAAGCTCAATCCGACTCCGGATGTGGTCAAGGTGCTGTTGCGTGCCGGCGACAAGCTGTCGGACCATGTCACGTTGGCCCGCAACGGTTCCGGCAGTGTCGACGACGCCGAAGTCAAGGAAGAGCTGAGCCGCCTCACCGGCGCCGATCCTGAAGACACGGGTGCGCCCGCGCCGGCCGATTTCGAGGGCTTGGCGTTCGCGCCGATCCAGATCGACATCGGCGACGAGCCGCCGCCGCCACCGTGCCCGGTGTGGCACATCCGGTTTGCGCCGCACGCCGCGCTCTATGCCAAGGCGAACGAGCCGTACCTGCTGGTGCGCGAGCTTGGCATGCTGGGCCCGATCGAGGTTACCGCCGATCTCAGCGGCGTGCCGGACCTGATTTCGCTCGAGCCCGATCAGGCGTATTTCGCCTGGGATGTCGCGCTGCGCGACTGCGACGATCGCAGCAAGGTCGAAGAAGTATTTGAATTCGTGTCGGGCGATTGCGATCTCGAGATCAAGGACGAGGCGCCGGAAATCGCGCCGCTCGCGATTTTTGCGCCGGGTTTGCCGTCGCTCGATGACGACGAACCCGCTTTGCCTGAGCCGCCGGTCGCCGAAGTGCTGGTGGAAGAGAAGAAGCCAGCCGCGCAGGCCGAGACTAAGGCCGGTCCGGCAGCAGCCGACCCTGCCAAGCAGACCATCCGCGTCGACCTCGACAAGGTGGACCGCCTCGTCAATCTCGTCGGTGAGCTGGTGATCACCCAGGCGATGCTGAGCCAGCGTCTGCTCGAAAGCAAAGAGGGCCAGAACGTCTCCGGCGGTCTCGGCGAGCTTGAGCATCTCTTGCGCGAGCTGCAGGAAGCCGTGATGGCGATCCGCACCCAGCCCGTGAAGAGCGTGTTCCAGCGCATGCCGCGCCTGGTGCGCGAGACCGCGGCGCAGACCGGCAAGCAATGTCGCCTCGAGATCGAAGGCGAGGCAACCGAAGTCGACAAGACCGTGATCGAGCGTCTCGGTGAGCCGCTGACGCACATGATCCGCAACGCCATCGACCACGGCCTCGAAACCCCGGAAGAGCGCATTGCGCTTGGCAAACCGGCGGAAGGCACCGTGAAGCTGTCGGCCGAGCATCGCGGCGGCCGCATTATCATCGAAGTGGCCGACGACGGCCGTGGCATCAACCGCACCAAGGTGCGCCAGAAGGCGATCGAGCGCGGCCTAATCACTGCCAACTCGAATCTCTCCGACGAGGAGATCGACAATCTGATCTTCCTGCCGGGCTTCTCGACCGCCAACGCCGTGTCGAACATTTCGGGTCGCGGCGTCGGGCTCGACGTGGTTCGGCGCAATATCGTCGATCTCGGCGGGCGTATCACCATCGGCTCGAACAACGGCAAGGGCTCGAAGTTCAGCCTGACGCTGCCGCTGACCCTGGCCGTGCTCGACGGCATGATCGTGGCGGTCGGCAACCAGACTTTTGTGCTGCCGCTATCGCACATCATCGAGAGCTTGTTGCCGAAGTCGGTTGACGTGAAGCCGTTCGGGTCCAATGGCATGCTGCTCAACGTGCGTGGCGTGTATGTGCCGCTGGTCAGCGTCGGTCGCCTGTTGCAGGTGCCCGGTGCCAGGAACGATCTTCAGAACAGCGTCGTGATCCTGGTCGAGAGCGAGGGCATCGGGCGGATGGCCCTGGCGGTGGATGCCATCGTCGGCCAGCGTCAGGTGGTGATCAAGAGTTTCGAGTCGAACATCGGGCACATCGACGGCATCGCCGCCGCGACCATTCTCGGCGACGGACGGGTGGCGCTCATTCTCGACATTGACGGATTGGTGGCCGGGTGCCGCGAAGGCGCGGGACGGCCGATGGAATTTCAGCAGGCACTGGGAGCGTAAGCATGAGCAGCAACGATACAGATGCGGGACAGGAACGCCGCCAGTACATCACGTTCCTCGCCACCGGCCAGGAATTTGCGGCGGACATCATGACCATCCGTGAAATTCGCGGCTGGACCGACACGACCGCCCTGCCGCACGTCCCCGATTACGTGCGCGGCGTCATCAATCTGCGCGGCATGGTGTTGCCGGTGGTGGATCTCAAGGCCCGTCTCGGCCTCGGGCTCACCGACGCGACCGCCAAGCACGTCATCATCGTGGTCAATTCGGGCGAACGCACCATCGGCTTGTTGGTCGACGCGGTGTCCGACATCCTCACGGTGTCGCGCCAGGAAATCCAGTCGGTGCCTGACGTGATGCGCGAAACGCAGAACGACTATGTGGAAGGCATCGCGGTGCTCGACGGGCGCATGGTGACGCTGCTCGGCATGACTAAGCTGACGTCGTCGTTCGGCGGCGCTGGCGACATGTTCGAAAACGCGGCCTGAGACGGAGCAGACCTTGGCGACCGGCACCAACCCGCGCGATCTGGCCGTCCCCGACGGCGAGTTTCCGTTTACCTGGTCGGATTTCCGCCAGATAGCGGAGCTCGTTCATTCGGAAGCGGGCATCGTGCTGACCGAAACCAAGGTCAATCTCGTCTATTCGCGCCTGGCCAAGCGGCTGCGCGCCATCGGGCTGAGGACGTTCCGCGAATACTGCGCCCTGATCCAGGGCGAGGGCGGCGTCGACGAGCGTCAGGCGATGATCGCCGCGATGACGACCAACGTCACGCGCTTCTTCCGTGAAAGCCATCACTTCGACTATCTGAAGACCCGCGTGCTGCCGGGTCTGCTCGATGGCGCGAAGCGCAATGGCAAGGTGCGGATCTGGTCGGCGGGCTGTTCGTCGGGCGAAGAAGCCTATTCGATCGCGTTGACGATGCTGGAGCTGGAGCCGAACGCCGCCGAGATGGATGTGCGCATTCTGGCGTCCGACATCGATCCCGAAATGCTGCGGCGGGGCACGGCGGGCATCTATGCGACGCGTCAGATGGGCGACATTCCGGCCGAGTTGCGCCGCAAGTGGTTCCGCACCGTGCAAGGTTCGGGTGGTTCCGATCTCGAAGTCGGTGAAGAGCTGCATGAACTGGTGCGCTTCCGCGAACTCAATCTCCTGCGCGATTGGCCGATGCGGGGAAAATTCGACGTCATATTTTGTCGTAACGTGATGATCTACTTCGACGACGATACTCAGAATACGGTTTGGGGCCGGTTTGCCGATATTCTGCGCCCGGGAGGGACGCTGTGCATCGGCCATTCCGAGCGCATCACCATGAGTTCGCATCCCTACGATCTCGTCGGGCAGACGATTTACCGGCGGAAGGGAGCATGACCATGAAGCGCATCCGCGTTCTGATCGTCGATGACTCCGCCACTATCCGTCGGTTGCTGTCTGCCGTGCTGGCGCGCGATGAGAGCATCGAAGTGGTCGGCGGGGCGCCCGATGCGGCGAGCGCACGCCAGATGATCAAGGACCTCAATCCCGACGTCATCACGCTCGACGTCGAGATGCCCAACATGAATGGCGTCGAGTTTCTCGAAAAGATCATGCGGCTGCGGCCGATGCCGGTCGTGATGGTGTCGACGCTGACCCAGCGCGGCGCCGAGGTGACGCTGTCGGCGCTCGAAATCGGTGCGGTCGATTATTTCGCCAAGCCGACCGACAACGTTGCGGCCCATCTCGAGGAATGCGCCCGCGAGTTGTGCGAAAAGGTCAAGACCGCAGCGACGGCACGGGTGCATGCCTATGTGCGCCGTGAAACGCCGCCTCCCGCCGTCAAGCCCGACTTCGATCCCGGCAATACGGTGATCGCGATCGGGTCGTCGACTGGCGGCGTCGAAGCGCTGATCGAGGTGCTGTCGCACTTCCCCAAGAACTGTCCGGCGACGGTGATCACCCAGCACATGCCGCCGCATTTCACCACGAGTTTCGCCGACCGCCTCAACCGTTTGTGCCAGCCGGCCGTGTCCGAGGCGCGCGACGGGGCGGTGCTGGCACCTGGCCAGATTTATCTGGCGCCGGGCGGAGAATCGCACCTTGAAGTCCATGGCGTCGGCGTTTTGCGCTGCCGCCTCAACAAAACGCCGGCCGTGAACGGTCATCGTCCATCGGTGGACGTGCTGTTCAATTCGGTCGCCGCGACCGTCCGTCATAACGCCGTCGGCGTCATTCTCACCGGAATGGGCCGGGATGGAGCCTCGGGTCTTCTTGCCATGCGCAAGAACGGCGGCTCGACGATCGGTCAGGATGAGGCGTCGTCGGTGGTATACGGAATGCCGCGCGTCGCCTTCGAAATTGGAGCAGTCGAGCGCCAATTCGCTTTGCATCAGATTGGGCAAGAGGTGCTCAACGTCTGCGAATTGCGCACTAAGAAAGCAGGTCGCCATGCCGCAAGCATCTAAGATCAGGGCCGTTGTGGTCGATGACCAGCTCACCATGCGGACGCTGGTGCGCTCGTGCCTGCAGCAGATTGGTCTCACGGATATCCGCGAATTCCCGAAGGCGCCCGAGGCGTTGTCGGCACTCAAGGTGCAGCCGGCGCATATCGTCTTTTCCGACTTCAACATGCCGGAAATGGACGGCCTCGAATTCCTGCGCTCGATCCGCGCCGATCCGCAGATCAAGTCGATCGGGTTCATCCTGCTTACGGGCCGCGCCGATGCCGATCTCGTCAAGCGCGCCGCTCAGTTTGGTGCCAACAACTATCTGGTGAAGCCGTTCACCGTCGCCGTTCTGAAACAGAAACTCGAACAGATATTCGGTGCGCTATCGTGAACCTGAGGCTCAAAAAGCCGGTTGATAAGGACGAACGGACCCTGCGGAAGTTCCGCAATCCGCGCGACGGCTTTTTGCATGTGCAGTTGACGCTCGGCGACACCTACGTGACGCAGAACCCGGAGGAGGTGCTGACCACCATCCTGGGATCTTGCATTGCGGCGTGCATCCGCGATCCGGTGTCCGGCGTCGGCGGCATGAACCATTTCCTGCTTCCTGACGGTACCTCCGGCGATCGCGAGGCGCGCTGCTACGGCGTCAACGCGATGGAATTGCTGATCAACGATATCCTGAAGCACGGCGGCGACCGCCGGCGTCTGGAAGCCAAGCTGTTCGGCGGTGCCAACGTGGTGTCGGCGCTGACCGATGTCGGCTCGCGTAACTACGCCTTTGCCCGCCAGTTCCTGACCGATGAAGGAATCCCGATCGTCGGCGGCGATGTCGGCGGCGACTCGGCGCGACGCATCCAGTACATGCCGTTCAGCGGCCGGGCGCGTCAGGCGCTGGTCAAGGGCGCCGAGCCGAAGCTGGTGGAAGAGGAACTTACCGCTCTGCACAAGAAGGCCAAGGCCGCGGCCGCTGCCGACGATGTGGAGTTTTTCTGATGTCGGATTCGCCGGACACCATTTCCGCCGCCACCCGCCTGCTCAAGGCAGTCGCCGGGGAATTGCGCGATCTCGCGTGCGATACGGCGAAGTTCGGCGAGAGCCTTTCCGGCCACGAGGCGGTGGAGGCGACGCACGGTTCGATCATGCTGCTGCAGCAGTTCGACCTGTTCGCGCAGAGTCTGGACGCGCATGCCGGCCTGATCGACAAGCTGTCGGAACGCCTGAACAAGGGCCATATCGACGACGCCGATCTCGATGATCTATTGGGGCATGTGCCGTTCTTCGGCGTTCGCAAGCGATTGACGGCCGTGGTTAGCGGCAATGACGGCGAGCCGCATCTGGACGACTCGGCCGATGATTATCTGTTCTAGGGCGGGCGTGGGGCGCGCGTGGCAGAAAGATTGAACTTTTCGCAGATCGAGTGTCTGGTCATCGATGCCGACCAGTACTCGACCTCGATTCTGGGCCAGATCCTGCGCGGATTCGGGCTCTCCAAGCACGTCGTGATCGACAATGCCGACGAGGCCAAGAAGCGGCTGCCGAACGGCCATTTCGATTTGCTGATCTGCGATGCCCAGCTGCCCGACATGCATGCCGGCGACCTCATCAAGTGGATTCGGCGCCAGCCCGGGCTCAACGTCAAGTACATGCCGATCGTCGTGTTGACCGGCTACACCCAGTATTCCAACGTGGTGACGCTGCGCGACTGCGGCGCCAATATCGTGGTGCGCAAGCCGGTGTCGCCGAATATCCTGTTCGATCACATCGCGTGGTCGGCGCGCACCGAACGGCCGTTCATCGAGACCGACAACTACATCGGACCCGATCGCCGCTTCAAGAACACGGGCCCGCCGGACGGCGTCGGCCGCCGTAAGACCGACCTCACCAGCGAGATCGGCGTGGCCACGGAACCGAACATGTCGCAGGACGAGATCGACTCCCTGCTCAAACCGACGAAAGTGGAAATCGAATGAGCGGGTGCAAGATTATCCGCGTCAAAAACATCCTCGGCGAACTTCTGCACACGCCGGGAGGCGTCACGCGCGACGAGGCGGTGCATGAGGCGCAGCAGCTCATCGAAGAGTTGCGCGAGGAATGCGAGAAGGCGGTGCCGGTCGAGATCACGCGGCTCGACGATATGGTGACAAAGGCCGGGGCGCAGATTTCGCGCTTCCAGCTGCTCGATATCCTGTCCCAGGTCGATCCGCTGCTGACGCTGGCGGGCACCTTCGGATCGGAAACGCTCGATGCCGTGGTCAAGCGCTTCTGCGACCTGTGCGCCGGCATGGTCGAGCGCAACCTTACCGACACCGCGCCGCTGATCGTTCACCTGCGGGCAATGCGGCTGGTGTACAAGACCGAACTCAGCCCCGCCGACAACGCCGAAATTCTCGAGGAATTGTCGCGCATCCATGTCCACTACGGCATCACCAGCCACGTCGATGACGCGCCGCCGTCGGACGCCGTGCCGGGCTAATCGGCCATGAACAGCAGCGCCGGATGTTCGAGCAGCGTCTTGAGGCGCTGGACGAATGCGGCAGCACTGGCACCGTCGATCACCCGATGATCGAACGAGGACGACAGCGTCATCATCTTGCGCACCACCACGGCGCCATCGCGCACCACCGGTCGCGGCCGGATTGCGTTGGGCGCCAGGATCGCGACTTCCGGCGTGTTGATCACCGGCGTTGACGCGAGACCGCCCAGCGGCCCGAGGCTTGACACCGTGATGGTGGAGCCGGTGAGTTCGTCCTTCGTCGCCGTTGCCGCGCGGGCGCGTTCGGCCAGCCGGGCAATCTCGCGCGCCATGTCCCATAAATCGCGCTGTTCGGCATTCCTGACCACCGGCACGGTCAGTCCACTGTCGGTTTGGGTGGCGATGCCGACGTGAACCGCGGCGAAGCGTTTGACGATGCCGGCGGTGTCGTCGAAATGCGCGTTCATCGCGGGGAAGTCGGGCAGCGCCCGCACCAGCGCGCGCATCAGCAACGGTAGCACCGTCAGTTTCGGCGTCCGGGTGGCGTTGAGATGGACGCGCAGCTCCTCCGCTTCCGTCATGTCGATTTCCTCGACATAGGAAAAATGCGGGATGCGCAGCGTTTCCTGCATCCGCTCGGCCATGCGCCGGGTCAGGCCGGTGAGGCGGAATTCCTCCACCGCCTCGCGCGTCGGCGCCGTCGCGCGTTGGTCGAGATCGCCGTGGGTGACGCGGCCGTCCGGGCCGCTGCCTTTCACGCTCTGCAGCGCGATGCCGAGATCGGCCGCATGTTTGCGGACCGCCGGCGAGGCCAGGGTTTTCGCCGGTTCGGGCGATGCGACCGTATCGGTCTCGAATTCCACCAGCAGCGCACCGACCGTCGCCATGTCGCCGGGTTTGCCGTTGAGGGCGACGACCGTGCCAGTCACCGGCGAGGTCATCTCCACCGTTGCCTTGTCGGTCATCACGTCGACAAGGTGCTGGTCTTCGGCAACACGGTCCCCGACCGCAACATGCCACGCCACGATTTCGGCCTCGGCGGTGCCTTCGCCCACGTCGGGCAGCTTGAATTGGAAGCGCATGTCAGGTCTCCAGGGCGCGTTTGAGGCCGTCGGCGAGCCGCTCGGGTCCGGGGAAATAGTCCCACTCGAAGGCGTGCGGATAGGGCGTGTCCCAGCCGGCGATGCGTTGCACCGGCGCTTCGAGGTGCCAGAAGCAATGTTCCTGCACCAGCGCGGTGAGTTCGGCGCCGAAGCCGCTGGTCAGCGTCGCTTCGTGAGCAATGACGCAACGTCCGGTTTTTTTCACCGAGCGGGCGATGGTGTCGATATCGAGCGGCACCAGCGTGCGCAGATCGATCACCTCCGCGTCGATGCCGGATTCGGCCGCCGCCGCCAGCGCAACATGCACCATGGTGCCATAGGTGAGAACGGTCACCGCCGATCCGGGGCGCACGACTGCGGCTTGGCCCAGCGGTACGCGGTAATGGCCTTCGGGCACCTCGCTCAGCGCATGCTTGGACCATGGCAGCACCGGCTTGTCGTGATGGCCGTCGAACGGACCGTTATAGAGGCGCTTGGGCTCGAGAAACAGAACCGGGTCGTCGTCTTCCACCGCGCTGATCAGAAGCCCCTTGGCGTCATAGGGATTGGAGGGGATGACCGTCTTCAATCCGGCAACGTGAGTGAACAGCGCTTCCGGACTTTGGCTGTGGGTCTGGCCGCCATAGATGCCGCCGCCATAGGGGGTTCGGATGGTCAGCGGCACATGGAAATCGCCGGCCGAGCGATAGCGGATGCGGGCCGCTTCCGACACGATCTGATCATAGGCGGGATAGATGTAATCGGCGAATTGAATCTCCACCACCGGCCTGAGGCCATAGACGCTCATGCCGATGCCGACGCCGACGATTCCGGCCTCGCCGATCGGGGAGTCGAAACAGCGCGTCAAACCGTGCTTTTTCTGCAGGCCTTCGGTGACACGGAAAACGCCGCCGAAATAGCCGACGTCCTCGCCGAACACCACCACGTCGCCATCGCGCCCCAGCATCACGTCGAGGGCCGAGTTGAGCGCCTCAATCATGGTCATCGCCGGCATCTCAGGCTCCCGCCGTTTTCTTTTGCCGGGCGAGGTGCCACGGCATTTCGGCGAACACGTCCTCGAACATCGCGGCGGTCGGCGCGCGCGAACCTTCGTCGAGAGTGCCCGCCGATTCCGCCTCGCGCTGGCAGGCGCGCACCTTGGTCACCGCGTCGTCGATCAGCGCCTGATGCTGTTTCTCGCTCCAGGCGCCGATGGCGATGAGATGGTTTTTCAGCCGCTCGATGGGATCGCCCAGCGGCCAGGCGTGCCATTCGTCGGAGGGGCGATAGCGGTTGGGATCGTCGCTGGTCGAATGGCCTTCGGCGCGATAGGTGAAGAGTTCGATCAGCGTGGCGCCGAGATTGGCGCGCGCCCGTTCCGCCGCCCACGCCGCTGCCGCGTAGACCGCGAGGAAATCGTTGCCGTCGACGCGCAGGCCGGGCAGGCCGTAGCCGATGGCGCGCGAGGCGAAGGTGGTCTCGTCGCCGC
The DNA here is from genome assembly GCF_056722145.1 of Rhizomicrobium sp. Lineage (NCBI taxonomy): Bacteria > Pseudomonadati > Pseudomonadota > Alphaproteobacteria > Micropepsales > Micropepsaceae > Rhizomicrobium > Rhizomicrobium sp. The sequence goes on from NZ_JBWZET010000160.1 coordinate 10,063, forward strand.
CGGCGATGCCGCTGTAGGAGGAAATCGCCCACTGATTGTTGACGACGTTGAGGATCACGGGGGCGCGATACACCGCGGCGAAATTCAGCGCGTGATGGAAATCGCCTTCCGCCGTGGTGCCTTCGCCGATGTAGCTGACGGCGATGCGGCTGTCGCCCTTGTAGGCCGAGGCCAGTGCCCAGCCGACGGCTTGCGGAAACTGGGTGCCGACGTTGCCCGAGATCGTGAAAAAGCCGAATTCGCGGCTCGAATACATGATCGGAAGCTGGCGGCCCTTCATCGGATCGCGGGCATTGGAATAGCACTGGCACATCATGGTCGTCAGCGGATAGCCGCGCGCGATCAGGAAGCCTTGCTGACGATAGGCGGGAAAGCACATGTCGTCGCGTTCGAGGGCATTGGCGAAGGCGACGCTGACCGCTTCTTCGCCGGTCGATTTCACGTAAAACGAGATCTTGCCCTGGCGCTGCACGCGGACCATCCGGTCGTCATAGGCGCGCGTGATCACCATGTCCCTGAGGCCCTTCAGCAAGGCCGCGGGCTCCAGGCGCGGATTCCAGTCGCCGACCGCCTTGTGCTCGTCGTTCAGCACCCGGATGAGGGAATAGGCATATGGCGTCAGTTCGCTCGGCGGCGACCCGATCGGCGGGCGGGCCAGGGC
>NZ_JBWZET010000161.1:0-3544 GCF_056722145.1 Rhizomicrobium sp.
CGCCGCAAGTATTGGCGGACCCTGCAGTACCTTGCCGGCATCAACGTCGAGATGATCGACGCCAGCCACAAGGCCGAACTGGAAGCGCTGCAGAGCCAGTACAAGGAAGCGGTCGACAGCCGCGAGAACGCCATCGACTCGATCGCGCGTGCGATGAGCGAGCTGGCGGCGTCCTCGAAGGCTCCGGCGGCCGGCGGTATCGGCATTGCCCTTGGTGGCGCAGCTCCGGCTGCGGCTCCGGCGGCGGCACCGGCTGCGAACGGCGACGCGGTGGTCGGGTTCGACGACGCCAACATCGCCAAGTGCACCAACTGCAAGACCTGCTACACGCAGCTTCCCGAACTCTTCGAGAAGACCAAGATCGTCGTCGACGGTTCGCCGAAGGAAGTCGCACACCTGATTCCGGGTGCGGCCGCCAAGGTGAAAGCGACGGCGGAACTCAAGGGCAAGGTAGCGAAGGTGGCGGCCAACTGCGACGCGGAGATCGTTCATGAGCAGTGAGGCAACCAAGAACAACGTCGACGCGGACCTCGCGCGCTACCGTGAGGTAGCCAAGGCCCGTGAAACGACGGAAGCGGCGATCGAGGAACTGGAAGGCACAGAAGCCTTCCAGGTCTTCCAGAAGCAGCTTCAGCTTCTCAAGAAGCGCCTGCTCAGCGACCCCAAGTCGTTGCGCCAGGTGTTCATCGAAGACGGCACGGCGGCGATCGCCTGGGAGTTCAAGCAGGACGCCCTCGGTGCCGAATTCACCAAGGCTCTGTGGGCGATCCTTCTGCGCGACGACGACATGTCGACGATAGTGCAGCGCTTCATCTGGGCGTCGCCGATCAAGTTCAAGCGCAAGTTCATCGAGGCGATCGACCATCACCTCTCCGACAAGTACCCGATGTTCAAGGGCCTGTCGGTGAATTGGCCGAGCGGGAACTTCATCCACCCGTACGTCCGCCCCGCCGAAGAGCGCAAGAACGACTTCGAACTGGTCACCACGGGCTACCTCGGCTATCGCGCATTGGGTTACTCCATGCGCGAGGTCGACCTGATCGTGTGGCTGGAAGTGCTGCGCGACAAGCAGTGCGAGGATCGTCCCTGCGAACTCGGCTGCCTTGACGCCAAGGGCCGCAAGAAGGGCGGTTGCCCGCTGACGATCGAGATCCCGAACCTGCTCAACCTGATGGGTCAGGGCAAGCTCAAGGATGCCTTGAAGCTGATCGAAGCGCTCAACCCGCTGCCGAACGTGACCGGTCGCGTCTGTCCGCAGGAGCATCAGTGCCAGGGCGTCTGCAACATTTCGGGCCGGCCGATCGAAATCGGTCAGATCGAGTGGTATCTGCCGGAACGCCAGCGGCTCGAAGAAGAGCAAAATGGCATCGATGAGAACGAGTGGAAGGACTACACGACCCCGTGGGTCCGCGCCGAGAAGCCGCCGATCGCGGTTGTCGGCTCGGGACCTGCCGGCCTGATCAACGCCTACCTCCTCTCGGTGGAAGGCTATCCGGTGACGGTGTTCGAGGCGTTCCACGACCTCGGCGGCGTGCTGCGCTACGGAATTCCCGAATTCCGTCTGCCCAACGCGCTGATCGACAACGTGGTCGGCAAGATCAACCGGCTCGGCGGCAAGTTCGTGAAGAACTTCGTCGTCGGCAAGACGGCGACCCTGCAGGAACTGAAGGACGCCGGCTTCTACAAGATCTTCGTCGGCACCGGTGCGGGCCTGCCGCGCTTCATGAACATCGAGGGCGAGCATCTCAACGGCGTGATGAGCGCCAATGAGTTCCTCACCCGCGTCAACCTCATGCAGGCGCGCCAGGAAGACTTCGAGACGCCGCTTCCCATCGTCAAGGACAAGAACGTCATCATCATCGGCGGCGGCAACACCGCGATGGATGCGGCGCGCACGTCCAAGCGTCTGGGCGCCAACGTCACCATCGTCTACCGCCGTACCAAGAAGGAAATGCCGGCTCGCGTCGAAGAGCTGGCCCATGCCCTCGAGGAGGATATCGCTCTCGCCACCCTGCGTTCGCCCCAGAAATTCGTTTCCGGCGGCGACCACAAGGTGTGTCATGCCATCCTCGACGTGATGGAACTCGGTGCTCCCGACGCCTCCGGCCGCCGTACGCCGGTGGTGACGGGCAAGACCGAAACCATCGCCGTCGATCTGGTGATCATGGCGCTCGGCAACGATTCCAACCCGATCATCAAGGATTCGGATTCCCGCATCAAAACGTCGAAGTGGGGCACCCTGGTCGTTGAGAACGGCGCGGAAACCACGCTGAAGGACGTCTACTCGGGCGGCGATGCCACCCGCGGCGGCTCCACGGCGGTGAACGCGGCTGGCGACGGCAAGTCGGCAGCCATCCAGATCGCCCAGGAAATGCCCTTCACCCCGGCCGAGATCAAAACGCGCGTCGAAACCGCGGCGGCTTACACCGCCAAGGCCCAGACCGCGCATAAGATCGTCGGGCGCCGTGAGATCGCCGACAATATCGTCGAGATCACGGTGATGGCGCCGGCGGTGGCGAAGTCGGCCAAGGCCGGCCAGTTCGTCCGCGTGCTGCCGACCCCGAAGGGCGAGCTGATCCCGCTCACCCTGGCCGATTGGGACGCCAAGCACGGCACCATCACCCTGGTGATCCAGGGCGTTGGCGCCTCTTCGATCCTGATCAACAAGATGCAGCCGGGCGAAGTCCTGGAAGGCATCGCCGGCCCGCTCGGCCTGCCGTCGCACCTGCACACCTACGACCGCAAGTCGGAGACCGTGGTGTTCTGCGCCGGCGGCGTCGGTCTGCCGCCGGTGTACCCGATCGCGCGGGACCACCTGCGCCTCGGCAATCACGTCACCCTCATCGCCGGCTATCGCACCCAGGGCGCCCTGTTCTGGGTCGGTGACGGCGAACGGGTCGACACCCTGAAAGCCGAATTCGGCGATCTGCTCGACGTGGTGTTCTGCACCAACGACGGCACCTTCGGCGAAAAGGGCTTCGTCACCACCCCGCTGCAGCGCTGGCTGGATGACAACAAGTCGGTCAACGGCCGCAAGATCGCGGAAGTCATCGCGATCGGGCCGCCGTTGATGATGAAGGCGGTGTCGGAACTGACCAAGAAGTACGAAGTTCCGACCGTCGTCAGCCTCAACTCGATCATGGTCGACGCGACCGGCATGTGCGGCGCCTGCATGGTGCCGGTGACCATCGGCGGCAAGATGGTGCGCAAGCACGCTTGCATCGATGGCCCGGAACTCGACGCCCACATCATCGATTGGGACAAATTCCTGCCCCGCTTCAACCAGTTCAAGGAGCAGGAAGCCGAGGCCCGCACCAAGCACGGCCTGTAAAATTTCCGCCTAATAACTGGCGCCGGTCCATCACAAGATGGGCCGGCGTTTTTGTTTTTTGAACTGGTCGCGCGGCCTTCGGAAAACCGGCAGCCACTTTTCCGGCCGTCGCTCCCGAGCCGTCAAAAAATCTTGGTTTCAAATTTGCAGGTCAATCGCGTATGAGTGGAGCCTTGGAGGACACGATGAACGCGAAAAACCCCGGTACAGATG
>NZ_JBWZET010000162.1:0-5558 GCF_056722145.1 Rhizomicrobium sp.
CCTCGGTCTGAACCTGGCGACGCCGAGTGCCCCATGGCAAAAGATCATTGTTAGCAGGCCGCCCTGCCGGGGCCCGTGCGGGTCGGCGGGCTAATCCCGAAAGGTCTAGGATATACCGGGGCTTGCGGGCGACGCCAGGGCTTGGCGGGGTCCCAGGCGCTTCGGTCCAAGGCGGTATCCATGCCGCCCATGCAGTCCATACGAACCGTGCTGGGGATTCGCCGGTCGCCAGGAGAGGGTGGTTCGCATCCACCTCCCTGATCCACCACTTTCCTTTCCGCAGTATGGCGCTGAGACGGCCTTCCTAGAAAGCTGCGCCGGGCCGATGACTTGCCGGATGACGTTCGGCAGGACGGCGTCGCAACGGCGCGCGCGGATCACGCGATGGTCTTCACCGAACGTGCTGTAATGGCCTCATTGCGTTTGCCGGTTAGTATCATGTTGGACTTTCCGGCCGTGTCCCCCGTGCGCTTTTTACTGGTGTGATGGTGACCGGTTTGGCTCATCATGGCGGGGCGTTTTTTCTGCGCTGAACATTTCACCGCTTGCCCTGCTGCGCTCGCCATGCCGCGTCTGCCCGCAATCCTCCCTGCTATCTCCTGCGCCGGCAAAGCGTGCGCGACCCGCGCGGCGCGAGCGATCCGGCCAAATCTCGCTCGGATGCCCCGACAAGACGGGGGTGGCCTCGCACCATTCTTCGATCGAGGGGAAGAACTGAGCCATGGAACATAAGCCGAGCCTGCGGCTGTTGCTGGTGTTGGCGCTGTTGTCGATCGCCGCCATCGGAACCGCCTTTTACGGCTGGCGCAACGCGCACGCGCCGTTGACCGACGCGATCTATCTCGCCTTCACCAGCATCGATGCCGGCGTGGCGTATGAAGAGATCGGCGCCAAGCATCCCGGCGATCTGCCGCTGGAAGTGGCGCGCTTTCTCGGTCTCGTCGTCGAGCCGTTGGTGGTGGTGATCCTGTTTCTGGGATTGTTCCGCAAGAGTCTTTACCGGATCGGCGCCGCCTTCAAACGCCACCATCTGATCGTGATCGGCGACAGCGCCTTTGCCGACAGCCTGAGCGAGGCGCCCAACACCTCCGTGATCCATTTGCGCAGCATCAGCGACGACATTCATGTCAGCCATGGGCTTATCCGATTGCCCTTTTCGGGGATCGACATGCGGGCGCTGTCGTGGATCGGCGCCAAAAAGGCCAGTGCCATCGTTGTGGCGCCCGCCGACGACCGCAACGCGGTCGACGTTGCCCTTGCGGCGCGCAAGGAATATCCCGATACCCAGGTCTGTGTGCGCGCCCGCGATGCGTGGCTGGCCGAAAGCCTGCGCAATCTGCCCGGTGCCGAATTCCTCAGCGCCTTTTCCGAGCCGGGTCTGGCGGCGCGGTTCGTGGTGCGCCGCTATCCGCCCTTTCTCATGGCCAAGGATGCGGGGCAGCAGCGCATTCATGCGCTTCTGCTGGGCGACGAGAATTGGCTGGAAGCGCTGATCGGCGAGATGATCCTGACGGCGCGCACGCTGACCTTCGGCAAGCTGATGTTCACGGCGCTATGTGCCGATCCCGATGGCTTGCGGGAAAAATTGGTGCGGCGCTATCCGGAAATCGAGGCCGAAGCGGACATCCACCTGTTGCCGGCCGGTTATCTCGACCGCAACGCGACGTTCGCGGCCGACATTGCGCGGATCAGTGCGGTCGCGCCGGTGACGGCGGTTTACGTCTTGTATCGCGACGACCGCCATGCGCTTTCGGCGGCATTGTCGTTTGTCGCCCAGGCGCGTGAAGCCGCGTTTCCGCCGCCGGTCTTCGCCATCGATGGCAGCCAGATGGTCCAGCGGCCGCCGTCCGGCAGCGCCCTCGAGGCCAACCATCTCGTTCTCTTCGGTACCACCGACGACCTCATCGCGGCGAGCGGTTTTCTGACGAAGCAGAACGGTCTGCCGGAGCGCCGATTTCACGAGGCCTATCTGGAGATCGCATCGGGCGACGCTCCGGCCTGCAAGAAATGGGAGGAATTGCCCGAAGACTACCGCGTCTCCAATCGTCGCGTTGTGGCGCACATTCCTGCCAAGCTGTTCGATGCCGGCTTCGATCTGCGGTCGTGGATGGGCGATCACGACATCTTAAAGAGCTTGCCGGCGCTGGCGCCGCACGAGGCGTTGTACGGCAATGATGCCGAGCTCGAGCGGCTGGCGGAACTGGAACACGAACGCTGGGTCGCCGATCGACGCCTCAGCGGCTGGCGCTATGCTGAAACGCGCGATAACCGGCGCAAGCATCACACCGACCTCAAGCCCTTCGATCAGCTGACCGAAGAGAAGAAAGGCTACGACCGCCAATCGATCGTTCAGCTGCAAAAGATCCTGACGCGGGGAAGCGGGAGCCTAAGGCGACTGCCCTCTCCAGGATAAAGATCGGCGCACCGGTGCGGGCGGGGCCATTGCGGCGCGGGGCAACAAGGATAACGGGAATTTTCGCTATTACCTGCGCCGGCGGGTGGGCTTGGTTCGCCCCGATCCACCACTTCTTCGGACTGCCGCCCCGCTTGTCTGGGGCCGGAAAGCCGGGTCTTTTCCGCGGCTTGACGGCGCGGTTGCGGGCGAGGGCGGGGGCGGGGAAGCGGGCGCCGCGTCATAAAGGCGGTTGACGGCGGAGTGTTTCGCAGGTGTCTGACGCGGGCGATTTTGTGACAGGGGGCGTTATGGGCGTGATGAGTCTGCTCAACCTTCAAAGCGTTGCCGGCGTCGTCCTCATCCTGTTGTTCTGCTGGCTGTTCTCGGAGAACCGCCGGCGCTTTCCGTTCCTGTTGGTGATCGGCGCCATCGGCGTCCAGGTGGCGCTGGTGCTGGCGCTGTTCGGCGTCCCGGCGATCCGCGCCGGCTTGACCAATTTCGGCGCCGTGTTCGATGGGCTGGCCAAGTCGACCCAGACCGGCGTCGCCTTCGTCTTCGGGTTCCTCAGCGGGATGGGCACCCAGCCCTATCCGATGACCAACGAGGGCGCCCTGTTCGTGTTCGGCTTCCGCGTCCTGCCGGTGATCCTGGTGGTGTGCACGCTGGCCGCGCTGCTGTGGCATTGGGGCATCCTGAAGTGGATCACCCGCGCATTCGGCTTCTTGTTCTCGCGCACCATGGGCCTTCGCGGACCGACCGCGCTGGCCGCTGCCGCCACCATCTTCATGGGTCAGGTCGAAGGCCCGATCATGATCCGCGCCTATCTCAACCGGCTGACGCGGTCCGAGCTGTTCCTCCTGATCACCGTCGGCATGGCCTGCGTGTCGGGCTCGACCATGGTGGCGTACGTCACCATCCTGTCGGGCGTCTTGAAGGGCGCTGCGGCGCACGTCTTGACCGCTTCCATTATTTCGGCGCCGGCCGGCATTCTCTTGGCGCGCATTCTGGTGCCGCGCGATCCCAAGGCCGAAGCCGAGCAGGAGAAGGTCGCGCTGACCGACCGCACCTACAGTTCGTCGATGGATGCCATCATGAAGGGCATCAACGACGGTATGCAGATCGCGGTCAACGTCGCGGCCTGCCTGATCGTGTTCGTGGCGCTGGTGGCGATGGTCAACGGCATGTTTGGCATCCTGCCGCATGTCGGCGGCGCTCCGGTCAGCGTCGAGCGCATCCTCGGTTACGTTTTTGCGCCGGTGGCGTGGTGCCTTGGCATCCAGCAAAACGAAATCCTGGCGGCGGGCCAGCTCCTCGGCACCAAGATGATGCTGACCGAGTTTACCGCCTTCATCAAACTCGGTGCCATTCCGGCGGCGGAGATGACCGAGCGCACCCGGGTGATCATGACCTATGCGCTATGCGGCTTCGCCAATGTCGCGTCGGTCGGCATCAACCTCGCTGGCTATTCGGTGCTGCTTCCGGAGCGGCGCGAGGAGATCATCAAGATGGTGGGCAAGGCGATGCTGGCGGGCTTCTTCGCCACCTGCATGAGCGCCGCCATCGTCGGCGCCATTCCGACCGCGATCCTGATGCCGAAGTAGCGGGCATTCTCAGGGTGGCATAGGCACGGGCGGCTGGTACAATGCCGCCCGTTTCCATTTTTTGGGTTCGCCATGCCGCACGCCGACAAGTTCCTCGCCTATATCGATGCCTCGCCGTCGCCCTATCACGCCATTGCCGCGGCGGTGTCGCGGCTGACGGCCGCCGGTTTTGCGCCGCTGGCTGAGGCCGACCGCTGGGCCTTGAAGCCGGGCGGGGCGTATTTTGTCGTGCGCGGCGGCAAATCGCTGATCGCTTGGCGCCATGGCTCGGCGCCTGCGGCCGAGGCGGGGTTCCGCTTCGTCGCCGCCCATAGCGACAGCCCGGTGTTGAAGCTGCGTCCGCGCCCCGATCTGGACGCCAAAGGCGTGCGCCTGCTGACCGCCGAGGTTTATGGCGGCCCGCTGCTCAACACCTGGTTCGACCGCGAGTTGAAGGTCGCCGGGGCGGTGTGGTGCGGCGGCGCGGCGATCACGCGCCATCTCGTCGATTTGAAGAATCTGCCGGTGCGGCTGGTGTCGCTCGCCATTCATCTGAAGGCCGATAAGGGCAGCGACAGCTTCACCCTCGATCGCGAAAAGGACCTTGCGGTGTTCGTGGGCCAGGGCCAGCCCGGCTTCGATCTGGTCAAGGGCGCGATTGCCGAGGCGCTGGGCTCCGATCCCGGCCCGATCCTGTCGATCGATCTCAGCCTGGGCGATGCGGCGCCGGCGATGCGGCTGGGGGCCGAAGGCGAACTCATCAGTGCGCCGCGGCTCGACAATCTGTTCAGCGCCTACACCGCGCTCGCCGCGCTGATGGAGAGCGCGCCAGCCGAAGCGACGCTCGGCGCCATCGTTTATGATGCCGAGGAGATCGGCAGCCAGACCTACACCGGCGCCCGTTCCAATTTCGTCGAGAGCGTGGTCGACCGTATCGTCGGCGGCGGCTCGGAAGAGGTGTGGCGCGCCAAGGCCCGCTCGCTGATCGTCAGCGCCGACATGGCCCACGCCGAGCATCCTTCGTTCACGACCGCGACCGATCCGGCCACCGTGCCCGCGCTCAACAAGGGTCTTGCGGTCAAAACCGGCGTGCAAGGCAATTACGCCATCGGCCCGGCGGCAGAGGCGTGGTTCTTCAAGGTGTGCGAAGAGGCCGGCGTGCCACTGCAGCGCTTCCGCTATCGCTGCGACCACGGCCGCGGCTCCTCGATCGGCCCGATGGCGACCGCGGGATTGGGTATCGCCGGCATCGACGTCGGTGCCCCGATGCTGGCGATGCATTCCATTCGCGAACTCGCCGGCACGTCAGATTTGGATGCCTCGATCCGCGCCTTCGCCGCGCTGTTCGCCTCGCGCGAGCCGTTGGGGATTTAACCAAAACTATCATCCCCGCCAAGCGAGGCGCGAAGCGGCGGAGCGTCGACCGGGGACCCAGGTGCTGGCGCGCGCACATCGCCAACAGCGCGGCACCGTAGTTTTCTTGGACTAGAGCATCGGACGTTCAAGCGAGATCATTCTTTCCTCCCCCGCGATGCTCAAATCATGACGGTGGCACGCCGCCGAAACAGCGGGGGTGGAAAGAT
>NZ_JBWZET010000163.1:0-8894 GCF_056722145.1 Rhizomicrobium sp.
CCATCTTCACCGCGGCATGAATCCACGAGGTGCAGACGTTGTTGGCATCGCCGCTCCACGCGACCGTCTTGCCCTTTATCGGACCCTTCTTCTCTTCGAAGGTCATCAGATCGGCGATCACCTGGCAGGGATGCGAAAGTTTGGTCAGGCCGTTGATCACCGGCACGTCAGCATTGGCGGCGAGGTCGAGCACCATTTCGTGATCGAGCAGGCGGATCATCACGATATCGACATAACGCGACAACACCCGCGCGGTGTCGGCGATGGTCTCCTCGCGGGCGAGCTGCATCTGCGCGCCGGTCAGCATGATGGTGGTGCCGCCGAGCTGGCGCATGCCGACATCGAACGAAATGCGGGTGCGGGTCGACTGCTTGTCGAAGATCATCGCCAGAATGTGGCCTTCGAGCGGTTTGTCGGCATCGGGAACGCCTTTCGGCAGGCCCTTGCGGGCATCCTTGCGCCGCTTGGCCTCGTTCAAAATGGCGACGAGGGTGGCGCAATCGTGGTCGGCAAGATCGATGAAATGTCTAACGGCGCTCATAGCGGGCGGCCTCTATTTGGAATTGGCTTCGAACGACGCGGCGGCTTGGGAGAGTTTCTCCATCGCTTCGCGCACATGCTCTTCGGTGACGATCAGCGGCGGCAGCAGGCGCACGACATTGTCGCCCGCACCGACGATGAGAAGCCCTTGTCGTCGGGCGGCAGTGACGAACTCGACGTTCGACACCTTCAGCTTGAGGCCGAGAAGCAGCCCTTGCCCGCGGATTTCCTCGAACACGCCCGGATGCTCGGCGATCAGCGCACCAAGCTGCTGCTGCATGTAATTGGCGATGTGTTCGACATGCGGCAGAAAATCGGGTTCCAGCGCCATCTCGAGCGCGGCATTGGCGACCGCCATGGCCAGCGGGTTGCCGCCGTAGGTGGTGCCGTGGGTGCCGGCCGTCATGCCCTTGGCCGCTTCGGCGGTCGCCAGGCAGGCGCCGACCGGGAAGCCGCCGCCGATTGCCTTGGCGATAGGCATGATGTCGGGAGTGATGCCGGCCCACTCGTGCGCAAACAGCTTGCCGGTGCGGCCGACGCCGGTCTGCACTTCGTCAAGGATGAGGAGCAGGCCGTGGTCGTCGCACAGCTTGCGCAGGCCCCGCAGGAATTCCGGCGTCAAAACGCGCACGCCGCCCTCGCCCTGCACCGGTTCGATCAGGATCGCCGCCGTGGCCGGTCCGATCGCCGCCTCCACCGCCTTCAGGTCGCCTGGCGGGATGGTGTCGAAGCCTTCCACCTTGGGGCCGAAGCCTTCGAGGTATTTCGGATTTCCGCCGGCCGCGATCGCCGCCATGGTGCGGCCGTGGAAGGCGCCTTCGAAGCAAATGATATGGAAGCGCTCCGGATGGCCGCTGACAAACTGGTAGCGCCGCGCCATTTTCCAGGCGAGTTCACAGGCTTCGACGCCCGAATTGGTGAAGAAGCAGGTATCGGCGAAGGTCACCTCGGTCAGGCGCTTGGCCAGCGTCTCCTGCCCCGGAACGCGATAGAGGTTGGAGGTGTGCCAGAGCTTCCCCGCCTGTTCCGTCAGCGCCGCAACCAAGCGCGGGTTGGCGTGGCCGAAGGCGTTGACGGCAATGCCGGCGCCGAAGTCCAGGTATCGCTGCCCATCCTCGGCGAAAAGGTAAGGACCCTCGCCGCGGACGAAACCGACGTCCGTCCGATTGTAGGTTGGCAGCAATGCGGGAAACACTTGACCCTCCTGACGAGTCGCAATTTGTGGATAAGGAACGGGGGCTTTAGCCGCTTTGCCCCCCCGTCACAAGCAAACTCGTGTCACAAAGCCCAGAGTTGCGCGTATTCCCTTGAGTGCGCTCACGGATTTTCGTGCACAGGCTTTGCGTTTCCGCTGAGTCGTATCCTGTGGACGAAGGGCTTGTGGTCCAGCCCCATGCCTTGTGCGAGGTCCCGGAGCCGCTACGATAGGTGGTGGCAGACGGCCATAAGGAGCACTGCATGACCCAGGCCAATTGGACCGACGACCGCGTCGAACAGCTCAAATCCCTCTGGACCGAAGGCCTTTCGGCCAGCCAGATCGCCCGCGCCCTGGGCGGAGTGACCCGCAATGCCGTGATCGGCAAGGTGCACCGTCTGGGCCTGGCTGGACGGGCCAGCCCCTCCCGGATTGAGCGGCCACGGTTGCCAACAACCCCACGCGTATCGATCCGCCCGCACATCCCGCCGGCACCGATCGTCGAAGAAGATCCGCTGACGCTGGACGACGGCAACTTTGCCACCGTTCTCACCATCAACGACCGCATGTGCCGTTGGCCGATCGGCGATCCCTCGGACAACGAATTCCACTTCTGCGGCCGCAAGCCGAAGTCCGGCTCGCCCTACTGCGAAGCCCATGCCCGCAAGGCGTATCAGCCGCAGCAGCAGCGCCGGGACAAGATCGCGAGCTGATTCGGTCGCTTTCTTCTATTGGGGCCCTCCTCAGTACGAGGGCCCCTGTGCTACTGTTCGCACCATGAAAAAACGCGCCGAAAAACCGACGACGAAGCCTGCTGCATCGGCGGCTTCCAGGGCCGGAGCATTCGCATGAAGAAGAGCGTCGAGAAGCCAAAAGCCAAGACCGCCACCAAGCCGGCGAAGGCCGACGTGCCCCGCAAGGCGGAGCAGAAGGTCATCGCCAGCACGCATGACCCCATGCACAATCTCCTGCGCGGCGCCCACGCCAGCAAGATCTGCCGGTAGCAGGAATTGCCCGTAGTGAAATGACCCGCGGGATCAGATCTCGCGAGGGGGCGCCAAGGCTGCTGCGCGCTTCGTAAATCCATCTTGCCGAAACGACCTGGGTCCCCTCCCCCCACCGAAGCGTAAGCGCTTCAGTGAGCTCGCCGGGGATGACAACGAGAGGTGATCGGCTACGCCGGGACCGGGGTGTCTTCCAGGGCGTAGCCGGCGGAGCGCACCGTGCGGATCGGGTCGGCGGTGCCGTCGATGTTGAGCGCTTTGCGCAGGCGGCCGACGTGGACATCCACCGTGCGCGCCTCGACATAGACATCCGAACCCCACACCGCATCGAGCAGCTGTTCGCGCGAGAACACGCGACCGGGATGCTGGATCAGATGATCGAGCAGTTTGTACTCGGTGGGGCCGAGGTGGACTTCCTTGCCGCCACGGCGGACGCGATGGGCGGCGCGGTCCATCTCGATGTCGCCGACGGTGACGACGTCTTCGGCGAGGCTGGGACGGATGCGGCGCATCACGGCGCGAAGCCGCGCGAGCAGCTCCATCATCGAGAACGGCTTGGTGAGATAATCGTCGGCGCCGGTATCGAGGCCGCGGATGCGGTCCGATTCCTCGCCACGCGCCGTCAGCATGATGATCGGGACGTTGCGGGTCTCCTGCCGGCTGCGCAAACGGCGGCACACTTCGATGCCGGAGAGTTGCGGCAGCATCCAATCGAGCAGCACGAGATCCGGTTTTTCCTCTTCGGCGACGAGCAACGCCTCCTCGCCGTCCATTGCCTCCAATACCCGGTAGCCCTCACGCTCCAGATTGTATCGGAGCAGGGTGACAAGGGCGCTTTCGTCCTCGGCAACGAGCACCGACGGCTTCATGGCTTAATCCTTCTTCTCGATGCGCGCGCTGGCGGTGGTGTCCCCTTTGGGACGCTCAAAGGCGAGATGGCCGCCGGTCACCATGTGGTAGACGACCTCGGCGATGTTGGTGCAGTGATCGCCTGCCCGCTCGACATTCTTGGCGATGAACAGGAAGTGCGTGCACAGCCCGATCGTGCGCGGGTCTTCCATCATGTAGGTGAGAAGCTCGCGGAACAGACTGTTGTACATCTCGTCGATTTCGCCGTCCTGCTTCCACACCAGTTCGGCCGAATCGGCGTCGCGGTCGGAATAGGCATCGAGCACCGCCTTCAGCTGCGCCAGCGCCTGGCCGCCCATGCGGGCGAGGCTTTGCGCCAGACGGATCGGCGGCTCGCGGTTGAGGACGATGGCGCGCTTGGCGATGTTCTTGGCGAGGTCGCCGATGCGTTCCAGCTCGCCGGCAATCTTGATCGCTGCCAGCGTCTCGCGCAGATCGACTGCCATCGGCTGACGCAGCGCCAACACCTTCAGCGCCTGCTCTTCGATCTGCTGCTGCAGCTCGTCGACCTTGCGGTCACCGGCGACGACGCTCTCGGCCTTGGCGGTGTCGCGACGGGCGATCGCATCGATGGCGTCGGCAAGTTGCGCTTCGGCCAAACCGCCCATCTGCGCGACCGCCGAGGCCAATGCCTCGAGCTGCTCGGTGAATGCCCTTACGGTATGCTCTGCCATGACGCCTGCCCGCTCTCTCGTTTCCGGCACCATTCACACCGGCAACGCTATCGGTATGCGATGGTTTTATAACAGTTCCGTGACAGGCACGTCCGCTGCCTTTTTCACCGCCGGCAAAATGATCGTAAACGTCGAACCTTCGCCCAGCTTGCTTTCGATCTGCAGCCGCCCATTGTGCCGGTTGACGATGTGTTTGACGATTGCCAGCCCCAGGCCGGTGCCGCCCCGTTCCCGGCTGCGCTTCACATCGACGCGGTAGAAGCGCTCGGTCAGCCGCGGGATCGCCGCTTGGGGAATGCCTTCGCCGTCATCCTTAACCGCCGCCACGACCTGAGTCTCGGGCCCGCGCCGGCCGGGACAGGCTTGTTGGCGCAAGGTGATCTTCACTTCGCCGTTGTCGCGACCATACTTGATGGCGTTGTGGATCAGGTTCTGGAACAGCTGCACCAGCTCGTCGCGCTCGCCGGCGATCGGCGGCAGCGGCTCGGGACACTCAACGACGATGCGCATGCCATCGGCCTTGGCGAGCGGGGTCAGCGCCGCCGACGCCTGTTTCACCACCGCGTCGAGCGCCACCTCGCTGCGCGGCGGCACATGCTCGTTGAGTTCGATTCGGGTCAACGACAACAGGTCTTCGATCAGCCGGCGCATGCGCTCGGCTTCCACGCCCATGATGTCGAGGAACTTGTCGCGCGCCTCGACGTCGTCGCGGGCCGGGCCCTTCAGCGTTTCGATGAAGCCGGCGACGGCGGCCAGCGGCGTCCTCAATTCGTGGCTGGCATTGGCGATGAAGTCGACCCGCATCTGTTCGATGCGCTTCATGGCGGTGAGGTCGTGCATCAACAGCATCACAACCGACGGGTCGCTCGACACCCTTGCAGTGAACGCCTGATAGCTGCGCTCGATCGGCACCCGCACCGAGAATTCGATGGTCAGCGGCTCGCCAGTATGGGCCGTGCGCGCCAGGGCTTCCAAAATCGCCGGATTGCGCATCACCGCGGCGACATGCTTGCGCTCGATGCCGACGCCGATCACCTCGCGCATGGCGCCGTTGGCGAACAGCACGCGATCGCCGCCGTTGACCAGCATCAGGGGATCGGGCAACCGCTCCAGCATTTCGCGCGCCAGCGGCGACAACACGGCCAGATCGGCGGGCACCGGAACTTCGGCTGCCGCCCGAGGCTGGCGCCGCTCGCCGATTCCCGCCGAAATTGCCGCCACGGCCACGACAATCACGCCGCCAGCGAGGCCACGCAAGCCCATCCACGCGTACAGCACGGCGCCAGCGACCAACGCCGCCACCACCGACCACAAGACGCGCCGAAGCTCTGCCCAGAACGCGGCGTCCTTGTTCATTCCGTACACCGCATATTGATTCGCACTGTCTGATATCATAGTCGCAATTTGGCCCCGAACTGCGACGGTTCGGTTACGGAGGGCGGAATAAGTCAACGAATTGCGGGAAATACGAGGGGGGCGCTACGGCCGCGCCGCAGGCGTCAGCGTTCGGCGTCGTGGGCCCACAGATGCTGCGCCGCATAGGCCCGCCACGGCCGCCAGGCCTCGGCCCGTTCAAGCAGCATCGCTGGGGTCGGCCGCGTGCCGTCTGCCGCAACGGCCCGCAGCAGCGCCACATCGGCAGCGGGAAACGCATCGCCATCGCGCAACGCCCTCAGCGCCCAGTATTGCGCCGTCCACGGACCGAAGCCGGGCAATGCCCGCAGCCGCGCCACCGCCTCGTCGGGTCGGCCGCGAGCGTCCAGCAGCGTCGGATCGGCTTCGGCTGCCAGTGCCAGCGCGTGCAGCGATTTCAGCCGCGCGCCCGGCATGCCGAGCCCGGCGATGTCGCCAGCGGCAACCCGCGCCGGCGTCGGGAAGAGAGCTGTGAGGCGCTCATCACCAGTGACCTCGGCGGCAAGACGCGGCGTCGTCAGCGCCACGAGTTTGCCCGCCAGCCGCCGCGCCGCGACCACCGTCACCTGCTGGCCGAGGATCGCGCGCACCGCCATCTCGAAGCCATCCCAGCCGCCCGGTGCCCTAAGACCCGGCCGCTTGGCGATCAGCGGCGCCAGGACATCGTCGCCTTTCAGATGCGCCCCAATCGCGGCGACATCGGCATCGAGATCGAACAGACGGCGCAGCCGCGCCACGATGCCGAGCAAGGCGCGCACATCGGCGAAGCGGATCGTCGCCTCCAGCACGCCGCGACCGGGCACCACCGACACGCTGCCGTGAACAGCGCCGATCTCGATGGTGCGGGCGTAGCGGCCGGGCTCGGCGATTTCGACGCCGTCCACTGCGCGCGCGGCGAGAAATGCGACGATGCGATCCCAATCATAGGGCGGGCGATAGCCGAGCTTGACGGTGACAGCCGAAACGGGCTTGCGGCGACGGCGAAGCTCGCGCGGGGCGCAACCACAAAGCTTGACGAACGCATCGTTGAAGCGGCGCACGCTACCGAATCCGGATGCTTCCGCAATCACGCTCATGGACAGCGACGAGTCCTGAATCAGCTGTTTGGCAAACAAAACCCGCCGCGTCTGCGCCACCGCAACCGGCGGCGCGCCGAGATGCTGATCGAACAGACGCCGAAGCTGGCGCTCGCCGATACCGAGCTTGTCGGCGAGCGTCGCGACACCCACTTCACCATCGAGACCGCCCTCGGCGATCAACGCCAGCGCCCGCGACACGGTGTTGGAGGTGCCGCGCCACGCCGCAGCATCCGGCGAAATTTCCGGACGGCAGCGCAGACAGGGGCGGAATCCGGCTGCTTGCGCCGCCGCGGCGCTGGCGAAAAAGCGGCAATTCTCGGCCTTCGCGGTACGCGCCGGACAAATCGGGCGGCAATAAATCCCGGTCGACGCGATGCCGACAAACAGCTGCCCATCCAACCGCGCATCGCGGCTGGCGAGCGCCCGGTAGCAGACCTCGAACGGCGGCAAATCCATGGCCGCAACTATGCCTCAAATGTCACGCCGCGTCTGGCCGTTTTCGGACTCCACAGCCGCGCGCGCCCTAAGCGGTTGACGGCGACTGCGGCGGCGGACTAGCACTTCCTGACGTGCAAGGTTTTGGGAACGCGAAAGCGGCTGCCCCCGCAACTGTACCGGCGAGGACGCTTCCACAGGCCACTGAGGCGAAAGCCTTGGGAAGGCGGAAGCGGATGAAGACCCGGTAGCCAGGAGACCTGCCTTGCGCCGTCGTCCTGTTTTCGGCCGGGGTGTGCCGGGAGCTGCGGGGGAAACCGTCGCGACGACAGAAGTGGAGTCGTCGCGGGTGAACACTCGGAATCCATCGTTCGATTCGAAGCGGGTTTTCCCGCGTGCCGACTCTTGGCTCATACCAGGAGACCCTCATGCGTAATGTTTTGCTTTTATCCGTATCCCTGATCGCGCTCGCACCCGCCTCGGCCGAGACCGTGGTCGTCAGCGCCACGCGCACGCCTGAAAATCTGGAAGTCACCGGTTCGTCGGTGTCGATCATCAGCGCCGATACCATCGCCCTCAAACAAACCACGGTGCTGAGCGATGTGCTCGGCTCGGTGCCCGGCGTCACTGTCGTGCGCAACGGCGGCGTCGGCCAGTCCACCTCGCTGCTGGTGCGCGGCGCCGAAGCGGGTCAGACGCTGATGCTAGTCGACGGCATCCGCCTCAACGATCCCAGCTCCACAACCGGCTTCGCGCTGGTCGGCGACGTGCTCGCCAACGGCATCGACCGCGTCGAAGTACTGCGCGGGCCGCAATCCACCCTCTATGGCTCCGATGCCATCGGCGGCGTTGTCAACATTCTCACCACCCGCGGCGGCGCCCCGACCTTAAAACTTGAGGCCGAAGCCGGTTCGTTCGACACCGTGCATCTTAATGCCGCCGGCAGCGGCACCGTCGGTGATTTCGAATTCGGCGCGGCGGCGAATTACTACCTCACCAATTCCGTCTCGGCCGCCGATGCCCGCAACGGCAATCCCGAGCCCGACGGCTATCACCACGCCGGCGTCACCGGCAACGTGCGCTGGAATGCGAGCCCGTCGGTGAGCGTCGATGCCCGCGTCTATTACACCTATGCCCGCGACAGCTACGACGGCTATCCGCCGCCGAACTATACGTTCCAGGACACCCACCAGTACGGCGATAACGAACTTCTCGCGTTCTATGGCGGCATCAATGCCAGCGCCTGGGACGGGCGCTTCACCAACCGGCTCGCCGTCATCCATTCCGACAGCGACCGCACGACCTACGACACGGTGCAGGATTTCTACGGCAAGGGCGGCGCGACGCGCTTCGAATACCAGGGCGGACTGAAGCTCGACGCCCGCAACGAACTCACCTTCGGCGCCGAAGACCAGCGCACCAGCCTCAACACCGAGAGCCAGTACGACGCCGCACCAACCAGGGGCGTGGACCGCAGCGATGGGCTCTACGCGCAATGGCAGAGCGAAATCGTCACCGATCTCACCGTGACCGGCGGCGTCCGCTACGATCACGACCGCGAATTCGGCGATCATAACTCGTTCAAGCTGGCGGCCGCCTATCAGCTCGGCGATGCCACGACGCTGCGCGCCAACATCGGCGACGG
>NZ_JBWZET010000164.1:0-4084 GCF_056722145.1 Rhizomicrobium sp.
GCGTTGCAGTGGGCGGAAGCGACGGCTAGGTTCCCAGCATCCATCCGTTAACAAGGCGTGTGATATGGCCAAGTCGGGCTTCGCGAAAGATCGTCTGCGTTCCTTCATCGAGCGCGTGGAACGCCTCGAAGAGGAGAAGAAGGCGCTCGCGGACGACATCAAGGAAGTCTACGCCGAAGCCAAGGGCGAAGGGTTCGACGTCAAAATCATGCGCCAGATCGTGCGCCTGAGAAAAATGGACAAGGCCGACTACCAGGAAGCCGAGGCGATGCTGGAACTCTACAAGCGCGCCTTGGACATGCTGGACTAAGCGCAGCCGACCCGGCGCGAGCACGGCGCCGATACTTCAATCCTGCGGCAGCTCGAATTTTGCGGCGGCGATCGCCGCTTCCATCGCGTTCTTCGCCGCCCACGCGTTGTGATGCGGAGTGCCGATCGCGAGAGTGCCGCGCGCCGTTGATTGCGGCGGCCAGGGGACCCTCGTCGCGCGATTGGTGCCGGCCATCCTTGCCTTGCAGGCGGTCTCACCGAAAGCCTCTGGTTCGACCCTGCGGCGCCGTGGCGGGGCAGCAGGTGTGCAACTGAAAATCATGCGCACAATCCAGCGTTGCACTGCCATCCGGTCGGGTTAGCTTGTGCGTCGGAGGGGCTCGTATGGCACACGACGTCTTCATCAGTTGCGCGCACCCGGATAAGCCGGTCGGCGACGCCATTTGTGCAACCCTGGAGGCCAACGCCTTCCGCTGCTGGATCGCGCCGCGGGATATCATGCCGGGGGCCGATTGGGGGGCGTCGATCATCAATGCCATCGGCGCCGCCAAGGTGATGGTGCTGGTGTTCTCCTCCCAGGCCAACGTTTCGGTACACATCAAGCGGGAGGTCGAGCGCGCCGTGAACGCCGGTCTGCCGATCATCCCAGTGCGGATCGAAGACGAGGTGCCGAAAGGCGCGCTGGAATATTTCCTCTCGACGCCCCATTGGCTCGATGCGTTCACAGGCGAAATGGCCGAGCACCTGGAACAACTGGTGAAGATCACGCGCATCCTGCTCGGGCGCGATGCCGACAGTCCGCCAGTGGCTGTGCCGCATAAGCCGGAGCCGTTGAAAGCGCCGGTGCCGATACCGCCCGCACCCGAACCGCCGCCGCCACGGCCGCCGGTCGCAGATGAGGTCGTGGTCCCGCTCCGCGCGCCCGAACCCGCCAATCCAGGCGCCGCACCCGCGCAAATCACGGCGGATGCCCGTATCCAGGAAGCGGTCGATCAGTTGTTGCTGAAAGGGCCGGTCGAGATCGTTGTCAAGGCCGCCGCCGCGGCGCTCAATGGCGGCATGGCCCCAATCGTCGCCGCCAAACGATTGGCGATGGGGGTCGCCGCGCGCGCCTATGGCGATCTGTTCTTGCTTCCGGCGCGCATCCCTCAGGGCTCAAGCTTCTGGTACACCCCGGGCGGGATCGAGCTGCTGCGCCTCATCGGCGGCAAGGAATTGTACCTGCTTTGCCACAAGTACAATGCCAAGCTCGGCGGTTTGATGACCGAACAGAATTATCTCATCGTGTTTGAAAGCGGCATCTGTTGGAAGGCCGGAAAGACCGCCGCCAACGTCGCCTCGTTCCGCTCGGATGTCTGCCGCTGCGCCATCGCCGAGGCCCGTTACCTGCTGCTCGGCAATACCTTCGTGGAGTTTTCGCCCGATCAGGCATTGCTGCTGGGCAAGCTGCTGCCGGTACTGCACTGGATCGCACAGCGGCAGGGCGCTTGAGGTCTATCCCACCTTGCGCTCGTCGTCGCTTTGCTCGTCGGGGTCGAGGCCGAATTCCTTGAGCTTGCGGTACAGGGTGGAACGGCCGATGCCGAGGCGGCGGGCGACTTCGGACATGTGGCCGTCGTAGCGGGCGATCGCGGTGCGGATGATTTCGGACTCCATGTCCTCCATCTTGCGCATATGACCGGCGCCGTCGACGACGCTCATGGCGTAAGGCGTCGAGGGCAGGGCGGGCGCGAAAGTGGCCGCCTGCAACGCCTGCGCATCGGCAACCGAAGCGGCGCGGCGCGGACGCGCCTCCACCCCCATGGCGCTGGCGATCTGCGGGAAATCGCAGACATCGAGCAGCGAGCCGTCGCATAGCACCACGGCACGGAAGATGGTGTTTTCCAGCTGGCGCACGTTGCCGGGCCAGGAATAGTGTTCCAGCAAATCGGCGGCTTCGGGCGTCAGGCCGGCGACCGGCTTGTGCTCTTCGATCGCAAAGCGGGTGATGAAGTGGCGGGCGAGCGCCGGGATGTCGTCGCGGCGGTCGCGCAAGGCCGGCACGAACATCGGAAAGACGTTGAGGCGGTAGAACAGGTCTTCGCGGAAACGCCCCTCTTTGGTCAGTTCGGCGAGATCGCGGTTGGTCGCCGAGATGATGCGGACATCGACCTTGACCGGACGCTTGGCGCCGACCGGATCGACTTCGCCTTCCTGCAGGGCGCGCAAGAGCTTCACCTGCATGTCGAGCCTGAGCTCGCCGATTTCGTCGAGGAACAACGTGCCGCCATCGGCTTCTTGGAACTTGCCGAGGTGTTTGTTGGTGGCGCCGGTGAACGAGCCTTTCTCGTGCCCGAACAGAATGGATTCGACGAGATTCTCCGGAATTGCGCCGCAATTGACAGTGACGAACGGCTTTCCCGCGCGGTCGGACGAACCCTGAATCGCGCGCGCGACGAGTTCCTTGCCGACGCCCGATTCGCCTTCGATGAGGATCGGAATGCTCGATTGGGCGGCGCGCTCGCCGAGCCGGACCACCTGGCGCATGGCCGCGCTTCGGCCGATCAGATCATCGAACACCAGACGGTTCTCGGCTTTCTTCTTGAGCCTGGTCACCTCGCCCGAAAGGACGCCGATTTTGAGCGCGTTGCGGATCGATACCGTGATGCGTTCGGGGCTCGCGGGCTTGACGAGAAAATCGCTGGCGCCGGCGCGCATCGCCTCGACGGCAGCGTCGATCCCGCCTTTCGCGGTCAGCACGATCACCGGCAGATCGGGACGGCTCGAACTCAACTTCGTCAGCACGGTGAGCCCGTCCATATCGGGCATTACGAGATCCAACAGAACAAGCGAAATCCGGTCCCCGCGCGGCCCGGCAAGAAGGTCGAGCGCCGGCTGGCCGCCGGGTGCGGCGATGACGTTGAGGCCGCTGCGTGTGATCGCGGCTTCGAGCAACCGGCGTTGAACCGGATCGTCGTCGACGACAAGTATGGTTTGCGGCATCGCCCCGTCCTTTCGCCGATGGTTGCCGGCGAACGGTAAAGGGCGGATTAAGGTCCCCTTTTGCGACAGCGCGTGCAGGGACGGCGGCGCGCTTTCCTTCGTGAATCGCGCGTCCATGTTGGTGTTATGGTGAATCAAGTATGAAGGCGCGTGCGACGTGAACGACGAAGCGGACCGATGAGCGACGATAGCAACGAGGATGGCCTGGGCCGCCGGCTTACGCGGTTCGCCCGGGTGTCGGCCGGGCTGACCGGCGTCGCCGCACGCGGCGCCGCGCGCTCGCTGTCGGGCGCGGGTTTGCTGAGTGCGCGCAACGCGGCCGATTTGACCCGCGTGCTGGGCGGCTTGCGCGGACCGGTGATGAAGGTCGCGCAATTCGTCGCCACCGTGCCGGGTGTGCTGCCGCCGGAGGTCGCCGCTCCGCTATTGACGCTCCAGACCAATGCGCCGCCGATGGGGGCCGGGTTCGTGCGCCGGCGGATGGCCGCCGAACTGGGCCGCGACTGGCGGACGAAGTTCCGGCAATTCGACGAGCAGGCGGCCGCTGCCGCATCGCTCGGCCAAGTCCATCGCGCGATCGGCAAGGACGGAACGCGGCTCGCCTGCAAGCTGCAATATCCCAACATGGCGGCGGCCGTCGAATCCGACATGCGCCAATTCAAAGCCGCGCTTCGGCTGCAGCGCAGTTTCGACGGCACGATCGATACCAGCGATATGGCGGATGAAGTTGCCGCCCGCCTCGCCGAGGAACTCGATTATGCCCGCGAGGCGGCGCATATGCGGCTCTACGCGATCATGCTCGAAGGGCGCGACGACATCGCCATCCCCGCGC
>NZ_JBWZET010000165.1:0-7129 GCF_056722145.1 Rhizomicrobium sp.
CGCCGCCGGTGTGCCGGTCCGCATCTGCCCGGGGATCACCGCCGCCAGCGCCGCCGCCGCCAGCCTCGGCGCCAGCCTCACCTTGCGCGGCACCGCCCGCCGCCTCACCCTCGTCACCGCCCACGCCCGCGCCGGCGAGTCGCTCGATCTCGACTGGCGGGCGCTGGCCGACCCATCGGCGACCCTGGCGGTCTACATGGGCAAGGCGGCGGCGCGGGAGGTCTCTGCCAACCTGATTTCGGCGGGCCTGCCGGCCGACACACCGGTTGCCCTGGTCGAGAATGCCAGTTGCAGCAACGAACGGCATATTTGCACGCGGCTCGATCTCATGCCGCTGGCGGCGCTCACCACGCTAGGCGATGGACCCGCCCTGCTGCTGATCGGCGAAACATTTCGCACCAGAAACAGAACGTCCGGGAACGAAGACCATTTTGCCGGAGTGAACGGAAATCCTGGAATTCAGGCATGTTGAAACGGATGTTGCGCTTCTGCTTCGGGGCACATCTATGTCGAGTTTGCGGCGGGTTATCAAAAATAACATTGCATTCGGAATTATGTCACTGGTGCGGTACCGGGCACGCCCAAGACAATTCGAGTTTGCATAGACATCGATGTCATTGATCCACCGCTTGCAAGTCGGAAGGGTCTTCAACTTGGGCTATTTCTCGATGGAAGGCTATTGCCATAATGTCGCGAGCACGTGCACGCTTGCATTTGCGGAAAAATGCGTAACCCCTCTCGAATTTCGCACAGCATAAAAACGATTGCACAGATTCATTGAAATTTATGGGAAATCCATACTAAAATCCGGGGCGAATTTCATCACCATCAGCATTAGTGTGCAATTATGCTTAATTGGGGGTTCGCGACCAGTTAGCGGGCGATGCCCTAGCCCTGATTTCGGACACAGGGGTCCATTTCAGGGACATGAAAATGAAATCGAGACATTTGCTGCTTCTCGCTGCCACGTTTGCCACGCCGGTTCCGGCCTTCGCGGCCGATGCCGCCGATAATGCCGACCACACGCCAACCACGAGCGATCAAAAATCGACGCCCGCCGCCGGTCAGTTGATGACCACGGGTGTCGCCCGCGCGCGGGACCGTCTGGACAGCGCCACCTCGACCAGCACCTTGAGCGAGCAGGATGTCGAATTGCTCGGCGCGCGATCGCTGACCGAGATTTTCCGCGACATTCCCGGCATGCGTGCCGAAGCTGCCGGCGGCGAGGGCTATTCCAATATCTCGATCCGCGGTCTGCCGATCGCGCTCGGCGGCGCCAAGTTCCTGCAGCTTGAAGAGAACGGCCTGCCCGTGCTCGAATTCGGCGACATCGCCAACGCCACCTCCGACCAGTTCCTGCGCGCCGATCTCAATCTCAATGGCATCCAGGCAATTCGCGGCGGCTCTGCTTCGACTTTTGCCTCGAACTCACCGGGCGGCATCGTCAACCTGATCGACAAGACCGGCGAAGTCGATGGCGGCACGTTGATGACCACCGCGGGCCTCGATTATGACACCCAGCGCGTCGATTTCACCTACGGCGCGCACCTCGCCAAGGATCTGCGCTTCCAGGTCGGCGGCTTCTACCGTCGCGGCGAAGGCCCGCGGTCGACCGGCTTCGACGGCTACAAGGGCGGCCAGTTCAAGTTCAACGTGACCAAGGATTTCGACGGCGGCTTCGTCCGCCTCTACGGCAAAGTGCTCGACGATCACACCGTGCCGACCCCGTTCGCTCCGGTCCGCGTCAACGGCACCGGTGTCGATCCGCAATATGTCTCGATCCCTGGCTTCGATTATACCCGGGACACGCTGTTCTCGCGCAACATCAGTGGCGCGCTGACACTCGATTCGAACAACCGGCCGACGTTCGATCCCTACAGCGAGGCCACCCACTCGAAGGAGAAGTCGATCGGACTTGAAGCCAAGTTCGAAGTCGCCAACTGGACGATCAACGAAAAGTTCCGCTACGCCGTCATCTCCGGCCACGCGATCCAGCCCTACACCCTGACCAACGGCATGGCGGCGATGCCGGTGCGTTCGCTCGACAGCGCCGCCAACATCATGGCGCTGCTCCATGCGACGTCGCTGGCCTGGGCCACCGGCCCGAATGCCGGCCAGGCGATTGCCGATCCGACGACACTCGCCGGCAATGGCCTGCTGGCGCTGGTGAATTCGCAGAACACCGACATCAACAGCCTGAACAGCGCGATCAACGACCTGCGGGCCAGCCGGGTCTGGAACGTCGGTGCCGATGAAATCACGCTGACGCTGGGCTATTACAAGTCCAGCCAGGACATCGACACCACCTGGGCCTGGTCGACCCAGCTCTCCGACGTTGCCGGCGGTGGCAACGCCAACCTGATCGACGCCTTCGCCGGTCCGTTCCAACTCACCCAGAACGGCAACGTGGCCTACAGCGCCCTGCTGATCGGCGGCTTGCGCCATGATCGCTACAACGTGACCGCCGACATCGATGCGCCCTACGGGTCGCTCAACTTCAAGGCGGGCAAGCTCTCGCTGGGGGCCAGCCTGCGCTACGACATCGGACGGGTCCACGGTTATGTCGCGGGCACGTCGCTCGGTGCGCCGAACAGCTTTGTCTCCTACGACATGAACGGCGATGGGATCATCGTCCCCGGCACCCCCGAGACCCTGGTCAGCGCGATCAACTATGCGACCTCGGCGCCGGTGCACTATGATGCGAAATACCTGTCGTACTCGCTCAGCGCCAACTACCGCCTGGCCAACGACTTCTCGATGTTTGCCCGCTACAGCCGTGGTGCCCGCCTCAATACCGACCGCATCCTGCTCACCCCATTCTTCGACGCGACGACCGGCGCCCCGACGACGCCCGATGCCGCGGTCGACTGGGTCAAGCAGGCCGAAGGCGGCTTCAAGTATCGCAGCAGCCACTTCGAGGCCTACGTCACGGGCTTCTGGGCGCGGACGAGCGAGCACAACATCGGTCTCGACCGCATCTACCGGGCTTATGGCACCGAATTCGAAACCGCCTACCACACCGGCATTTTCAGCCTGACCGGCGGTGCCACCTGGACCAAGGCCAAGATCGTTGCCGACTTCCTCGATCCGGCGAATGTCGGCAACACGCCGAAACACCAGGCCGATCTGATTTTCCAGCTCACGCCGAAAATCGACACCGGCGCCTTCACGTTCGGCGCCAATTTCGAGGGCACGACCTCGAGCTACTCGGGTGACACCAACCAGCTCAAGATGCCCGGCTACGTGACGGTCAACGCCTTCCTGCAAGTTCGCCCGGTTGCGCGCGTCACTCTGATGCTGAACGCCAACAATCTGTTCGACAAGGCCGGCCTGGTCGAAGTCGATGGCGACTACATCCCGTCGAACAACCTGCTGACCGCGCGCACGATCAACCCGCGCACGATCTCGGGCAGCGTTCGCTTCGACTTCTGAACTCGCCACCCCGGGCCACCCCCTCGGGGCGTGGTCCGGGTCACCTTCCGAGTTCCGTCATTCCTTCTCAGTCCGGATCGAGAACGATGTTTTCCCACCTGAAAATTCCCCGCAAGTTGGTGCTGTCGTTCGCGGCGATCAATTTGTCGGCGGCGGTGATGATGCTGGTGTTTGCTGCCAACATCCTGATGATCAGCCAGTCGACCGAGCGGACGAACTACAGCCAGTCGATTCTCGCCAAGTCGCTGGCGCTTGAAACCGCATTGCTGCGCCAGAACAGCCAGATGCGCGGCTATCTGGTCACCGCCGACAATTCCTATCTGAAGTCCTATTATGAGGGCCGCGACGAATACAATCGGACTTCCGCCGAACTGGAAAAGCTGATCGAACCGCCTGAACTCCGGGCGCTGCTGCTGACCTCGCGCGAAAAGACGCAGGCCTGGCGCGACAACTGGGGCGACAAGTCGATCGCCATGGTCAAGGCCGGCCAGCGCGATGCCGCGCAGCAGGCGATCCGCGACGGCGGCAAGGCGGTGCTGGTCAGCGAGGCGGTGCTGCCGTTGCGCGGTCTGCGCGACCACGAAACCCAGGCGATCGCATCCGAATCGCAACGGCAGTCGACCGCGATCGTCACCGCGTGGATTGCGCTCGGGCTCGGCAGTCTGGCGTTGCTTGCGCTGGCCTTCAGCCTGTCGCGCTGGCTGTCTCGCGACATCGCGCAGCCGATCTCCGCGCTGACCGATGCGATGAAGGAACTCGCGGCCGGGCACAACACCATCGCCGTCGATGGCGTCGAGCGCGCCGACGAGCTTGGCGACATGGCCCGCGCGGTCGTCGTCTTCCGCGAATCCGCACAGGCCAAAGTCGCCGCCGACGCCGATCGCGAAAGGGCGATGGCCGAGATCGGCGATAAGCTGCACGAACTGGCGAATTCGAACCTGCGTGCGCGGTTGCAGGGGTTGCCGCCGGCCTTCTCTGGCCTCGCCGGCGATTTCAACGACGCGCTCGGCAAACTCTGCGAGGTGATGACCTCGGTGCGCGGCAGCGTCGACGCGATTGCCACCAGCTCGGCGGAAATCCGCCAGGCCACGGCCGACCTGTCGAATCGCAGCGAGGATCAGGCCGCCCGCCTCCAGGCCTCGGCCACGGCGATGGCCGAGATCACCCACAAGGTCGGCGAGAGCGCCTCGCTGGCGGCCAGCGTCAACCGTTCGGTGCTCGAAGCACGCGGCGAAGCCGAACAGGGCGGTGCCGTCGTGCACAAGGCGATCGAGGCGATGCAGGGGATCGACCAGGCCACCCGCGAGATCACCGAGATCATTTCGGTCATTGACGGCATCGCCTTCCAGACCAACCTGCTCGCGCTGAACGCCGGGGTCGAGGCCGCGCGCGCCGGCGATGGCGGCAAGGGCTTCGCGGTCGTCGCTTCCGAAGTCCGCGCGCTCGCGCAGCGCGCCGGTGACGCTGCCAGCGACGTCAAGAACCGCGTCACGGCCGCCTCGCAGCATGTCGTCACCGGCGTCGAATTGGTCAACGAGACCGGTGGTGCGCTCGGTCGCATCATCGAGCGCGTCGCCGGGGTGAGCGGCGCCATCGAAAGCATGGCCGAAGCTGCAGAACAGCAGTCGGGTCGCCTCAAGGCGGTAAACGACGCAATCGCCGCGATGGACACAATGACCCAGCAGAACGCCGCGATGGTCGAGCAGACGACTGCCGCAACGCGCTCGCTTGCAGGTGAAGCGCAGCAGTTGATCCAGGCTTTCGGCGTCTTCAATGTCGGCGATGCACGCCCAGGCTTGCCGGTCGCCGCACCTGCGCTGCAACCGAAACCCACACCGCGGCGGATCGCGTCGCGCCCGGCTGCTACCGCCGGAAACCTCGCCCTTGCCACCAACGAGGACTGGTCGGAATTCTGACCGGCTGCCGCCGGCTTCACCGATCGCACAAGGCCCGCCGTGGCAACACGGCGGGCCTTGTGTCGTCGCGTCGGGAAATCACCGCCGGTGTTTTGGAATCATCCGCGCCAGTCGATCCATGCGCCATAGGCATGGCATATCGCCAGCAGCCGGGGTTGCGGATCGGCGTACTTGCCCCGCCAGCAGCGCATGGCAAGGTGCACTTCGGTGCGCCCGGCGTTCCATTCGAAGCCGATCACCACCAGCGGACGGCGTGCATCGGTGCGGGCGCCGGCAATCGCCAGCGTCCGCTCGAGGCTGGCGCGCTCCGATGCCGGCAGGTATTGCAGCACCATCGAATGCAGCACCACGCGGCAGGTGCCGGCTGCTTGCGGTGCCGCCAGCCTGCGGGCAAGCCACCCGGCGGCGCGGGCGCGGTCGACGCGAGGCCAGTCGGCCCCAGCGAGTGCAATGGCCTGGCGCAAGCGTTCGGCGCGCGCGAAATCGTCGGCCCAGACATAGGATTGCAAGCGTTCGCGGGCGAGAGGATCGGCTAGTCGTACCGGCCGCAAGTCGACCCCTCGCGTCGACGCAATCGCGACCGGGGCCGCGACTGGCGCCTTCCCGCGCCATTCCGGCGCGATCACCACCGGCGAACCGGCCGTGCCGGCGCGACATCCGCCCAGTTGGTGATCGTAGCGATCAAGCATAAGGCTGAGCCCGGCGCTGGCGCCTATCTCGTTGAGGTCAAACGGCATCCCCAGTTCGCCGGCCAGCAGCATCAGCGCCGCCATGAACGCCCCGGAACGCGCGACCTCGTTGGTCTGGGTCGGATGACGCATCCATTCCAGCAGCGTCTCTTCGCCCTGCGTGAGTGCATTGCCGATTGCCACAAGGAAGTCGTCGTGCTCACCGGCAAACAACTCACGGAGCGCTCTTATCGTCCCCTGTCGCGCCAGCGCGTGAATGCCTGCATTCAGCCGCAATGCCATCGCCGAAGCGCGTGGGTCCGCCGGCCAGTGGTCGATCAGCGCTGCCAGGTTTGGCGCACGATCGAGCTGCAGATAGGCCGCCGAAAGGACGTTGGCGACAAATTCCGAGCCGAGTTCAGCGGCGACTTTGGCCTGACGCAACAAATCGTCGCGGGGTTCCGAAGGAAACTCGAAGCAGCCATCGAAAGGAAATGAAACCCGGGCGTCCACGGTCGAGCCTGTTCATTCGCGAAAAGATTTCAGACCGGAACGACCTGCCTTGCGGGTGTACGCCATCGCGGTTTGCGCCGGCTTGACCGCCGGCTAGGTAGACACCGCGCTGGCCGATCGCAGCATGACGTGATGCAATATCACGTCATCCTGCTTCAGCGCCCAGCGGCCGCTGCGGCAGGCGCCACAGGCACAGCGCCAGCGCCACCACCAGCACGGCGGTGGCGGCGTCGCGGCCGAGATCGAGTCCACCTTGCGCCAGTGGCTTGTCGAGGAAATCGCCCAGCGTCGCCCCCAGCGGCCGGGTCAGCACGAAGGCCGCCCAGAACAAGCCGACTCGCGATGCCGAGGTTTTCCACGCCAGCAGCGCCAACCCGGCCAGCAGGGCGCCGAACAAAGCTGCGCTGCCAAGATAGCCCAGCGGGGTTGCGTCGGCGGTCCAATCACCCAGCGCTGTGCCCAGCGTTTGCGAGAAGGTGATGGTCAGCCAATAGAAGCTTTCGGCACGCGGCTCGTGGACTGTCGTTACCGACACGCTGCCCAGCACCAGTCGCCACAGCAGCAACGTTCCGCACACGCATGCCAGGAGCGCGGCAGAAC
>NZ_JBWZET010000166.1:0-3564 GCF_056722145.1 Rhizomicrobium sp.
AAGCCTCGATCTGCCGGATCGGTATCGCCGGGTTCAACGCCTGCCGGGCGATCGCCACCAAGTACAATGACACGCCCGAAAAGGCCTCGCGCCCTTACGACAAGGATCGCGACGGCTTCGTCATGGGTGAAGGCGCCGGCGTGGTGATGCTCGAGGAATACGAGCACGCCAAGGCGCGCGGCGCCAAGATTTACGCCGAAGTGAAGGGCTATGGCCTGTCGGGGGATGCCTATCACATCACCGCGCCGTCGGAAGACGGCGAGGGCGGCTTCCGCGCCATGCAGATGGCACTGAAGCGCTCCGGCCTGGTGCCGGCCGACATCGATTACGTCAACACCCATGGCACGTCGACGATGGCCGACGGCATCGAGCTTAGGGCGGTGGAACGGCTGTTCGGCGATGCGGCTCCCGGCAAAGCGGTGTCGTCGACCAAGTCGGCGATCGGCCATCTGCTCGGGGCGGCGGGCGCGGTGGAGGCGATCTTCGGCATGCTCGCCATGCGCGACGGCATCATTCCGCCGACGCTCAACCTCGACAACCCCGATGTCGAAACGCGGATGAATCTGGTTCCGCATACGGCGTTGAAGCGCGAGGTGAAGGCGGTGATGTCGAACTCGTTCGGGTTCGGCGGCACCAACGCCTGTCTGATTTTGACGCGTCCGGAATAGTCTTTTTTGGCCCGGGCGTAGGGTAGGGGGCCATGAAGAAATTTCTGGTGTTTTTGTTCCTCGTCGCACTGATCGTCGCCGGCGTCGTGGAATGGGGCTATGCGGCGTTCACCGCACCGGGACCGGCCGCCAAGTCCGGCGTTGAAACCGTCGTGATGATCAAGCCGGGCGTCGGCCTCAAGGGCGTGGCCCAGGCGCTGGCCTCGGCCGGCGTGATCGAGCATCCCGAAGTCTTCCAGGCCGGCGTGCGCGTGCTCGGCAAAGGACCGCTGCTCAAGGCCGGCGAATACGCTATTCCCGCGCGCGCCTCGATGCAGGCGATCATGTCGCTGCTGATCGAAGGCAAATCGATCGCCCACAAGGTGACCGTCGCCGAAGGCCTGACCAGCCAGATGGTCTACGATCTCGTCAAGGACGACGAGGCGCTGGCGGGGGCGCCCGGTGCGGTGCCGCCGGAAGGCAGCCTGTTGCCCGAGACCTATCTCTTCCAGCGCGGCGACACGCGGGCCCAGCTCCTCGCCAAGATGAAAAAGGCGCAGTCGGAGCTGATCGACCGGCTGTGGGACACGCGCGCGCCCGGTTTGCCGATCAAGAGCAAGGAAGAAGCGCTGGTGCTGGCGTCGATCGTCGAGAAGGAAACCGGCATCGCCGCGGAGCGTCCGCATATCGCCTCGGTGTTCATGAACCGGCTCAAGATCGGCATGAAGCTCGAGAGCGATCCGACCATCATCTACGGCATCACCAAGGGCTATCCGATCGGCCGGCGGCTGCTGGCGTCGGAAGTTCACGGCGCCACGCCCTACAACACCTACGTCATCGCCGGCCTGCCGCCGCAGCCGATCTGCAATCCCGGCAAGGATGCCATCGCCGCGGTGCTGCATCCGGCGGCGACCAAGGACCTCTATTTCGTCGCCGACGGAACCGGCGGCCACGTCTTCGCCGACAACATCGACGACCAGACGAAGAACGTCCTCAAGTGGCGAAAGATTCATCTCAAGGGCGAGAAATAGTTTTCTGCCCCCGCGCGCGCGGCGCGCTTTCTCCGCTCGCACGTAGAGCGTGGGGGAAGTCCGCGCCCTGCGCGGAAAGGGGGCTCCAGCATCGCGCGAAATGCCCCCTTTGGCGCTGACGCGCGCTCGTACGCGGTCGCTTCTCGATCCCCCACACTCGACGTGCCGGTGACGGACATCGCCTCGCGCGCGGGGGCAGAAAGAAGTAAGGTCCGCTCGATTCTGGAGGCGGAACCATGGCCCTTGTCAGCATGACCGGATTTGCCGAGGGGCGTGGCGGGCTCGATAGCGCGCGTTGGCGCTGGGAAGCACGCAGCGTCAATGGCCGCGGCCTGGAACTGCGCTTGCGCCTGCCGCCCGGCTTCGAAGCGATCGAACCGGCGGCGCGGACGCTGGCGACCAGCCGCTTCAAGCGCGGCAACATCCAGGCCTCGCTCAACTACGATCCCGGCGCCAGTGCGCGGGGCCTTCGCATCGATGCGGCGGCGCTGGCGGCGGCGGTGAAGATCGCCAAGGAAGTCGCCAGCGAAACCGGCCTGCCGCCGGCCCGTATCGACGGGCTCTTGGCGCTGAAGGGCGTCATCATCCAGGACGAAAGCGTGCTCGCCGACGCCGAAGAACAGGCGGCGCGCGACACTGCCATCCTCAAATCGCTGGCCGAGTGTTTCGATGCGCTGGCCAAGGCCCGCGGGCAGGAAGGCGGCAAGCTCGCCACCGTGCTCGGCGGCCAGATCAGCGAGATCGCGCGCCTGACCGATGCCGCCGCCGCGTGCGCCGCGACCCAGCCGACTGTGATCCGCGACCGGCTGACAGCCCAGCTTGCCGATCTGCTCGCGCCGGGCGCGGTTTCGTCGGAGCGCCTGGAACAGGAAATCGCGCTCATCGCCACCAAGGCCGACATCCGCGAGGAAATCGACCGCCTCGGCGCCCATGTGTCCGAAGCGCGCCGGCTGCTCGCGTCCGGCGATGCCGTCGGCCGCCGTCTCGATTTCCTGGCGCAGGAATTCAACCGCGAAGCCAACACGCTGTGTTCCAAATCGACCGACATCGAACTGACGCGCCTGGGACTTGATTTGAAGACCGCGATCGATCAGTTCCGCGAACAGCTGCAGAATGTCGAGTAAGCCATGACCGTCGAAATCCAACGCCGTGGCTTGATGCTGGTGCTGTCTTCCCCCTCGGGCGCCGGCAAGTCGACGCTGGCGCGCTGGCTGTTGAAAACCGATCCCGACCTGACGATGAGCGTGTCGGCGACGACGCGGCCGCCGCGTCCGGGCGAGATGGACGGCCGCGAATATCATTTCACCGGCGTCGAGGAATTCCTGCGCATGGTGCAGCAGGACGAGTTCCTCGAGCACGCTGTGGTGTTCGGCAATCATTACGGCACGCCGAAAAAGCCGGTGTTCGATGCGCTCGCCGCCGGCCGCGACGTGCTGTTCGACATCGACTGGCAGGGTGCTCAGCAGGTGCGAGCGATTGCGGGCGAAGACATGGTCAGTATTTTTGTTCTTCCGCCGTCGCGAGAAGAACTCGAGCGTCGCCTGCGTGGGCGGGCAGAGGATCCACCGGACGTGATCGCGCTACGAATGTCCAAAGCAGACTCCGAGGTCAGTCACTGGGCGGAATACGACTACGTCATCGTCAATGACGATCTGGAAAAGGCAAAAGCGCAGGTTCGCGCAGTTTTTGAAGTTGAACGCCAGCGAAGGAGCAGATTGAAAGGGCTCCCTTCCTTTGTTGAGAAGCTCCTTCGCGGCACACCCTAGAG
The DNA here is from genome assembly GCF_056722145.1 of Rhizomicrobium sp. Classification (NCBI taxonomy): domain Bacteria; kingdom Pseudomonadati; phylum Pseudomonadota; class Alphaproteobacteria; order Micropepsales; family Micropepsaceae; genus Rhizomicrobium; species Rhizomicrobium sp. The sequence continues at coordinate 3,447 of NZ_JBWZET010000166.1, forward strand.
CAACGAACATTCAGACGAGATCACGTCGTTCATCTTTCCTCCCCCGCGCCGACAGATCCTTTCACGCCGCACCGCCGTCAAAATAGCGGGGGAGGTGGCGCGAAGCGACGGAGGGGGG